>JAGBAU010000299.1 GCA_017938785.1 Clostridia bacterium | reverse complement strand
TATCCTGCATCAAAGCACGAAACCGGGCCCGTGGAGTATGGGCCCGGTTTCTTTTGTGTGGTTTTATTTGCGGAGATGCTTCAGGTAGTATTCCTTCATGCAGTTGAAAGTTTCTTCGCTCAGGTCATGTTCCACCTTGCAGGCGTCCTCCAGGGCGACCTCTTCGCTTACGCCCAGGGCGATGAAGATGGCGGAGATGATGCGGTGCTTTTCCAGTGTGGATTCAGCAACCTTGAGGCCTTCTTCGGTGAGGTTGATGTGGCCGTCGCCGCCGATTTCAACCAGGCCCTGCTGAACGTATTGTTTCATATACTGACTGATCGTCGGCTTGGAGAAGCCCAGGTAATTGGCGATATCCACCGCCCTTACCGAGCCGAGCTGCTGGCCGAGAATCAGGATTGCTTCCATGTAGTTTTCCGTGGCTTCAGTGATGCGCATTGGGTACCTCCTGTTCGTATCTTAAGCTATCATACCATAAAAATGCTGTGTTTGCAAAGTTTTTTCTACAAAAGAGGGGCGCTTTGTTTAGCGGGTTGATAAACAATGTTAAACATGACATAATATGATTAGTTAGGTATCTGTATAGTTAGAAAACTATGCAGTCCGGCAAATTGTTCAAAGGAGTGTATGCCAAATGAGCGCAGCTACGGCGCCCTTCCTGGAGATGAGGGGCATCACCAAGCAGTTCCCCGGCGTACTGGCCCTGAATAACGTCAGCCTGAGCATCTATCCCGGCAAGGTGCTTGCTCTGGTGGGCGAAAACGGGGCGGGAAAATCCACGTTGATGAAGGTTCTCTCCGGTGTGCATAAGCGCGACGCCGGTGAAATCCTGCTTGAGGGTAAGAGTGTGGAGATCGCTTCTCCCCTGCATTCCCGCCAGCTGGGCATCAGCATCATCTATCAGGAACTGAGCGTCCTCAACAACATGGATATCGCCGAAAACATCTTCGTTGGCCGAGAGAAAAAGAAGAATGGTTTCGTGGATAAGAAGACCCAGCACGAAGAAGCTGCCAAGCTGCTTGCCCGCGTTGGTCTCACCATCGATACCCACACCATGACCCGCAGGCTGTCCACCGCTCAGAAGCAGATGGTTGAAGTTGCCAAGGCCCTGTCCTTCAACTCCAAGCTCATCATCATGGACGAACCCACCTCCTCCCTTACGGATAAGGAAACCGCCATGCTGATGGAAATCATCCGCAAGCTCCGCTCCGAGGGCGTTGCCATCGTATTCATTTCCCACCGCATGAACGAAATCTTCGAGATTTCCGATGAAATTGCAGTCATGCGCGACGGCGACATGGTTCAGCACATGATCACCGGTGAGGTTGACGAACAGCAGGTCATCGCCGCCATGGTCGGCCGCGATGTAAACGATATATTCCACAAGGAAGAAGCACCCATCGGCGATATCGTGCTGGAAGTCAAGAATCTCTCCACCAAGAACTTCCTGAAGGATATCTCCTTCAACGTGCGTGCAGGCGAAATCGTAGGCTTTGCAGGCCTGGTTGGCGCCGGCCGCAGTGAAGTTATGCGCGCGCTGTTTGCAGTGGACCGCCGCGAAACCGGCGAGATCTTCGTAAATGGCAAGCAGACAGAAATTAATTCCACCGTGGACGCCCTGAACGCCGGTCTCGGCTTCGTTCCGGAGGACCGCAAGGAGCAGGGCCTGATCCTGAAGCAGACCATCCGCGCAAATGCTTCCCTTGCAGCGCTCAACAGCGTGGCAAACGGCTGGTTCATCGATAAGAAGCGTGAAAAGAGCCTCTCCGATGAATACGTTTCCAAGCTGAAGGTCAAAACCCCGTCCATCGAACAGCTGATCATGAACCTCTCCGGCGGCAACCAGCAGAAGGTTGTCATCGCCAAGTGGATGGCCACCCATCCCAAGGTTCTGATTCTGGATGAACCCACCCGCGGCATCGACGTCGGCGCCAAGAAGGAAATCCACACCCTGATGAGCGAACTGGCCAAGCAGGGCGTTGCCATCATCATGATTTCCTCTGAGCTGCCTGAGGTTCTGGGCATGGCCGACCGCATTTACGTCATGCACGATGGCCGCATCAAGGGCGAAATTGACCGTGCCGATGCAAGCCAGGAATCCATCATGAAGCTGGCCATTTCCTGATCCGGAAGGGAGAGATAGTTTATGAGCGAAAATACCAAGAAGTCCGGCGGCATTGCGCAGCTGTTCAAGGGCGCAAACGCCTCTACCATTACCATCCTGCTGATCTTTGTTGTTATGTGCGTAGCGCTCTCCATCGTGAAGCCTGCCTTCCTGGATATGACCAATATCTGGAATGTTGCACGTTCCTTCTCCGCTTATGCAATCGCCGGCCTGGGCGTTTCCATGGTCATCATGCTGGGCGGCATCGATATTTCCATCTGCGCCATCTACGGCCTGGCAGGCGTTGTTTCTGCACTGGCTGTTAAGGCTGGAATTCCCGCCTTCCCGGCCATCCTCCTGGGTCTGCTGGCAGGTGTAGGCTGCGGTTTTGTAAACGGCCTGCTGGTTGTATACTGCAAGCTGCCCCCCTACATTGCAACCCTGGGTACCCAGCAGATTTTCCGCGGCATTTGCTACATTACCACCAAGGGCTATCCCATTTCCGGCCTGGGCAGCGGCTATCTGTGGCTGGGCCAGAGCTACATCCTGGGCATCCCGATCGCGGTTTATGCAATGCTGATCATCATCGTGCTGTTTGCCATCTTCCGCAACAAGACCACCACCGGCCGCCGCATCTTCGCCCTGGGCGGAAATGAAGAGGCTACCCGTATCTCCGGTATCAACGTTACCCGCCTGAAGTTCCTTTGCTTCATCCTTTCTGGTGTGACCGCAGCCTTCGCAGGCATCATGAATGCATCCAAGCTGGGCGTTTCCCAGCCCACCGCAGGCGCGGGCTTTGAAATGGACGCCATCGCTTCCGTTGTTATCGGCGGCAGCTCCCTGTCCGGCGGTGAAGGCACGGTTGTCGGTACCGTCATCGGCGCAGCAATCATCGGTGTTTTGAGAAACGCACTGGTTCTTTTGAGCGTAGACTCCTACTTCCAGACCCTGATCATTGGTACGGTTATCATCGTAGCCGTTTCCATTGACCAGGTTCGCAAGTCCAAGGCCTGATTGAATTAATCCGGCACAGCCGGTTTAATTAAAAAAGAATGGAGGAATTACCCCATGAAGAAGATTCTCGTTATGATCCTCGCACTGATTATGGCTCTGTCCATGATCCCCGCAATGGCTGAAGAAGACATCACCGTTGCAATGATCGGCCAGCAGCTGGGCAACGTTGTTTTCCTCGATGCCGAAAAGGGCATGAAGGAAACCGCAGAAGCTCTGGGCATCAAGGCTGAGTGGCAGTCTCCCATGCAGGCTGTTGCAGAAGAGCAGAATGACATCATGCTCAACCTGATCGCTCGCGGCGACGTAGATGGCATTGCTATCTCCTGCACCACCGGCGACGCTCTGATGGCTTCCATCAATGCAGCTATCGAAGCAGGCATCCAGGTTGTTTGCTACGACGTTGACTCCCCCAACTCCATGCGTGAGTACTACATCGGCACCGAAAACTACAAGGCTGGTTACACCTGCGGCGAATACATGATCGACCTGTACAAGGATTCCGGTCTGGAAGAGGTTCGCGTTGCAGTTCTGGCCGGTATCCCCGGTGCAAACGATATCGAAGCTCGTATCGACGGTTTCGAGGATGCCATCGCCGGTTCCAACATCAAGACCGTTTATGAGTTTGCCTGCAACGATAACGTAAACGAAGCCATCGACGGCGTAGAAGCATACTGCAACGCCAACGGCGGCGACATCGAAGCATGGTTCATGGCTGGCGGCTGGCCCTACACTGTAGACGTAACCGCAATGCCCAACACCAACGCTTGGAAGCTGGCTGACGAAAACCACAAGATCGTCACCGTTGATATCTTCCCCGAGACCACTCCCGCCTTCTTCGAGGCTGGCGTTCTCGATGTTGCAGTTGGCCAGAACTTCTACAACATGGGTAAGTATTGCGTAGAAACCCTGGTTAAGCTGATCAAGGGCGAAGAAGTTGAAGCTACCTTCGACGAGGCCCTCAACGCCAAGTTCATCAACACCGGCGTTCAGATCGCAACCATCGAAGACTACAAAGAGGTTCTGGGCCTGTAAGTGGAGAGCCGCCACTGGCAGTAACTGCCGTGTTATAGTCTGACGAAAACCTGCCCCGGCAAGAAAGGGGCAGGTTTTCTGTGTTTCTGTCCTGTTGGATCAAAGTATTTTCCCGAAATCCGGGCCGTGGATTATGGCCCGGATTTCTTATGTCCGCTGGATAGGCTATATTATATTTGAATTAACCTGCTCTGCTTGACAATTCTATCCGCCCGGCGTATAATGATCCATAGTCCGAGTAAACACTGCATCCGGATACATAATGCAGTGTTTATTTGTGTAATTTTATTTACCTTGGAATGGTGCCAGGAGGTTTTATCCCATGTCTGAAACCCGTCAGTTGACCCTTACCGATAAGAAAAAACTCGAAGCCGAGCTTGCTGAACTGATTGAGGCAAAGAAGCAGGTTGCCGAAGATATTCAGACTGCCCGTGGCTTTGGCGATTTGAGCGAAAACGCCGAGTACGATGCAGCTAAGGCAAAGGAAGCCGAGGTTTATGGCAATATCAGCCGCATTGAACAGATCCTGCGCACTGCCAACTTCATTGATGACAGCGCCGCCTCCACCGATGTGGTTTCTCTGGGCAATGTGGTCCGCGTGCTGGATATGGAATACGATGAGGAGGACGATTACACCATCGTCGGATTCACCGAGGCAGATCCCAGCAAGCTGTTCATCTCCAATGAATCTCCCATCGGCATGGCCCTCATCGGTGCACATCTGGGCGATGTAGTCGAAGCCAATACCCCCGGCGGCAAGATTCAGCTGAAGATTCTGAGCATCCGCAAGCGCTGATTTACCAACAGAACCCTTTCAACCGGCGTGTCTATCACAGGCCGGTTGTTCTATGAAACCCCTGAATTTCGAGAGGAGCTTATTCATGGCAGATAAGAATGTTGTAAATACCCCCGAAATGACCCAGAAGGAACTGTCCGAACAGAACCGTATTCGTCTGGAAAAGCTGCAGGGACTGGTGGAAGCCGGTAAGGATCCCTATGTGCTGACCAAATTTGACCGCACCCACCTGTCCACCGAAGTTATTGAAAACTATGCAGAACTGGAAGGCAAGGTTGTTGCCGTTGCAGGCCGCATGATCGGCCGCCACATCATGGG
>JAGBAU010000298.1 GCA_017938785.1 Clostridia bacterium | reverse complement strand
TCGGCAATGCCGCAGGCCATCTTGGCCATGGCGTTTGCGGTGCAGGGCGCAACGATGAACAGCTCCGCCCACTTGGCCAGGGAAACATGGCCGATTTCATACTTGCGGTCGAAGGTATCCACATAGGCCTGGTTGCCGCTGAGGGTTTCAAAGGTGAGCGGGGGCACGAACTGACAGGCATGCTCGGTGAGCACCACACGCACCTGCGCGCCGCGCTTTTTCAGCTTGCTCACCAGATCGCAGGCCTTGTAAGCCGCGATGCCTCCGGTGACGCCAACAACGATTTTTCTGCCGGTCAACATTCTTGCTTTCCCCTTTTCTTTCAAATCAGCTGCGACCATTCTCAGCCCAACACAAGAAGCGAAAACCGATCCTCCAGTTTGAAAAATCGGGTTTTCGCGTCAAAAGGTATGCTGCTCAGATTCTACTGAATCAGTTTTCGTCGCCCTCAAGCTCTTCGCTGCGGGAGTAAGTGATCAAACCACGGTTGATCTCCTCGATTGCGATGGAGAGCGGGTTAGAGTCCTTGGTATCGATCAGGGGCAGGGCGCCGCCGATCAATTCGCGGGCACGCTTGGAGGACTCTACGGTCAGCGTATAAAGGCAGTCAACCTTTTCAAGCAGTTCGCCAATGGAAGGTTCGGTCATCATGATGGGTTTTCCTCCTTATGGAATTTCAGATATCAGGCGCGGAGTTCCCGGGTGAGTGCATCCAGGAAATCGCAGCGGTTTGCCTTTTCGCAGCGCTTTGCGTTGATGATGGAATAAACCTCATCGGATGCGATTTCCAGGGCATCGGGAACGTCTTTCCAGTCCTGATGGATAATAACATAGTCGTACTTGTAGGCGGTGGCAACTTCACCGGCCACATTGTTCAGGCGCACGCGAATGGATTCCTCGGATTCGGTGCCGCGGGCGCGCAGGCGTTTTTCCAGGTTTTCGCGGCTGGGCGGGCATACAAAGATGCCCACTGCGGAGGGATCCTGTTCCAGAACCTGCAGGCAGCCCTGCACGTCGATTTCCAGAATCAGGTCGTTGCCCTGCTCCAGCTGCTTCTGTACCACGGATTTCAGGGTGCCGTAGCGGTTCTGATGCACATGGGCCCACTCATAGAATGCGTTTTCTTTCACGAGCTCATCAAAGCGCGCGTCATCCACAAAGTGATAGTGCACACCATCGATCTCGCCCGGTCGGGGCGCACGGGTGGTGCAGGACACGGAAAGGGATACGTCCGGGTGCTTTTTGATCACGTTTTTCACGATTTCGGATTTGCCTGCGCCCGCAGGGCCCGAAATGACAAACAGCATTCCACGCTTAGCCATATGAAACCAATCCCCTCTATTTCTTTCGTTATTCGATGTTCTGCAGCTGTTCGCGCAGCTTTTCGATTTCCGCCTTCATGCTCACCGCCAGCTGGGTGATGGGCACATCCTGGGACTTGGAGGAAATCGTATTGACCTCGCGGTTGAGTTCCTGCACCAGGAAATCAATCCTGCGGCCCACAGGCTCGGTCTTTTCCATGCATTCACGCAGCTGGGCGATGTGCGCGTGCAGGCGCACGGTCTCCTCTGCGATGGCGCTGCGGTCGGCCATGACGGCAACCTCAGTGAGCAGCCGGGTTTCATCCACGTTCTGGCCGATGAGTTCCTCAATGGTGGTGCGCAGGCGGCAGGTGTATTCCTCCACGGTCTGGGGGTAGCGCTCCTCCACCTGGCGGGTCATCTCTTCGATGCGGTCGGTACGGAAGGACAGATCCTTCTTCATCTCTGCGCCCTCGCGCTTGCGCATGAGCAGCAGCTCGTCCAGGGCGGCGTTCAGGGTTTCCTTCAGCAGGGCACGCAGGGCTTCCTGGTCCTCCTCTGCTTCAGATACCACCAGCACATCCGGCAGGCGGGCGATGCTCATAAGACTCCGGTCATCGCGCACGCCGGATTCAGCAAGGCCTTCCAGCGCACCTGCATAGGCGTCGAACAGGGCCTTATCCACGGTGACGCTGCGGGCGTCCGAGCGCATATTGCGGTAGGTCATGAACACATCCACATGGCCGCGGGCGAGCTTCGCTCCGATGGTCTTGCGGGCGTCATCCTCCAGGAACATCAGGTTCCGCGGCATGCGGAAGGAGATATCCAGAAAGCGATGGTTCACGCTTTTGAGCTCAATCGTGAGCTGACGGCCGTCCATGTCTCGCATGGCGCGTCCGTAGCCGGTCATACTCAGCATTTTATATGCCTCCAACCTGTATAGTTGACGGTATTATACCACAAACCTTTGCACTTTTGCACAGCTTTACAGAAATTTACCGACCATTCAGCCATTCTTGAGCATTTCAATAAATTCTTCTTCACCAATGACCGGAATTCCCAGGGAATTGGCCTTGGCAAGCTTGCTTCCGGCGCTTTCACCGGCCACCACAAGGCTGGTCTTCTTGGATACGGAACCGGCCGCCTTGCCGCCGGCTTTGCGGATGGCTTCCTCCGCCTCTGCACGGGACATCTGCGAAAGCGTTCCGGTAACGACAACGGTTTTGCCTTCGAATGCGCCGCCGGCCTGCACCTGCTCGGGCGCTTCGGGGCTCACCCCGGCCGCCAACAGTGCAGACACCAGGCGCAGGTTGTTTTCATCTTCAAAGAAACCGGCAATGGAATCGGCCACGATCCCGCCCACATCGTCCATCTGCAAAAGCTCATCCCGGGATGCAGCGCGCAGGCTGTCGATGCTCCTGTACTTCTCCGCCAGGTCGCGGGCTGTTTTGGTGCCGATATTGGGAATGCCGATGGCGTAGATAAACGCCGCCAGCGAACAATTCTTGCTCTTTTCGATGGCACGCAGCAGGTTCACCGCCTTCTTTTCGCCGAAGCGCTCCAGCCTGCACAGTTCATCCTTTTTCAGGGAATAAAGCTGGTCGGCCTCCTGAATCAGGCCCGCCTCCACCAGCTGGGCGGCAGTCTTTTCAGAGAAGGTATCGATGTCCATGGCGTCGCGGCTGGCGAAGTGGGACAGGCGCATGACGATCTGATGCTTGCAGCCGTCCCGATTAGGGCAGAACAGGTGCGCGCCGCGTTCGATGAGCTCTGCGCCGCACTCCGGGCAAAGTGTAGGCTTCACCACATCGCGCTCGCCCTCCACATATTCGTCCACCCGGCCCATGATCTCCGGAATGACCTCGTTGGAGCGGCGAATCCATACCTTTGCGCCGATCTTGACCCGCTTGCGCTGGATATCCTGCCAGTTGTTGAGGGTTGCGCGCTTCACCGTCGCGCCCGCCAGTTCCACGGGAGAAACGTGGGCCAGGGGCGTGAGCTTGCCGGTGCGGCCGATCTGCCAGGTGACGTCCTCCAGGGTGGAGGTCATCTCCTCAGCCTCGAACTTATAGGCCACTGCCCAGCGGGGGAACTTATCCGTATAGCCCAGGGCGTCGCGGGTGGCAAAATCAGTAATCTTGATTACCGCGCCATCGATCATGTAGTCCAGATCCGCGCGGGAATTCTCCACCACATGCACGGCATCGATGGCCTTTTGCAGGGTGTCCGCATAGATTTCCTGCCCGGATACCGGGAAGCGGTTCTCCGCCAGGAAGTCCAACATCTCCTTCTGGTTTGCGAAGGGTTCCCTGCCCTCGATGAAACCCACATCATAGAAACAGGCGGACAGGTTGCGGGAAGCTGTCACCGCCGGGTCCAGGTTGCGGATGGCGCCGGCCGCTGCATTGCGCGGATTCTTCAGCGGTTCCCTGGCGGTTTCGTTGTACTTATCCAGCACAGAGAGTTTCATGAACGCCTCGCCGTGCACCTCCATGCGGCCCTTGAAGGGGATGCGCAGGGGGATGGAACGGATGGTCATCACCTGGGGCAGAATCTGCTCGCCGGTCACGCCGTTGCCGCGGGTGGCCGCGCCCACAAGATTGCCATCCTCATAGGTGAGGTTCACGGTAAGGCCGTCGAACTTATGCTCCACCACATACTCAAGCGCAGGCAGCCCGGCTTCCAGACGCAGCTTCTCCGCACGGTTCGCCCAATCCTGCAGGGCTTCGATGGACTGGGCCTTGCCCATGCTCCACAAACGCGCCAGATGGGTATGGGGTTCGAAGCCGGCCAGCACCTCGCCGCCCACGCGGCGGGTGGGCGAATCCGGCAGGCGTTCGCCGGTTTCCGCCTCCAGGCGCACAAGTTCATCGTAC
>JAGBAU010000297.1 GCA_017938785.1 Clostridia bacterium | reverse complement strand
GGGAGATCGAGGCCGACTTCGAAGCCGTGCGCAGCGGCAATCTGTAACGCAAACTATAACCCTGGAGTCCATATGGGCCCCGGGGTTTTCATTGACTTTTGCCTGCGCCGGGCGTACAATGAAACCAGCGAAACCAGTATAAAAGGAGGAACCAACATGCTCAAAAGAGGCATCCTGAACGCACAGCTCAGATCCGTCATGGCGCGCCTGGGCCACCGTGACCGCTACGCCATCGTGGACGCGGGCTACAACGTGCCCGCCGGCATCGAGACCGTGGACCTGGCCTTCCTGCCCAACATCCCCACCATCCTGCAGGTGCTGGACGGCATCCTGGACGAAATGGCGGTGGAGGGCGTGATCCTGGCCAGCGAGATCAAGGAATGGGCCCCGGAGATGGACGCGGAATACGCCCGCCGCTGGCCCGCCGAAGCGAAAATCACCTACATTCCCCACAGCGAGTTCGACGAGGAAATGAAGCACGTGAAGGCGGTCATCCGCACCGGCCAGTACGGCCTGCACGCCCCGAACATCATTCTTCAGTCGGGCTGCACCTATTGATGAATAAAAAAACAGACCCTTGCGGGTCTGCTTTTTTGTTGGCGATTCGGAGGGAGCCGACGTTATGCGGCGGGGGTCAGGCTGGTGATGTGGGGGTTGGCGCCGTTGTACCAGTACAGGAAGCCTTCCATGTCCACAACATCGCCGATGTTCATGCTTTCAACGGCCTTGTAAACCTCGGTGTCTGCGCCGCAGAGGTAGCTTTCCACGCAGAAGTTGTAGGTTGCGCCGTTGACGGATACGTTGAAGTACAGGTCGTTGCCCTGCTCGCCGGAGCCGTCCCAGTTGTAGAGGAAGGGAACTTCGTTGCCCTCGGCGTCCTTGCTGGCTTCGATGGTCATGCCCTTGAAGGCCACCTTTTCGTTCATGTGGGCGGCCAGCTCCTCGGTGCCCAGCAGTGCGGTCACGTCGGTGGCCTCTGCGATGAAGGCTTCGCCCTCAGCGAATTCGAAGCTGCCGTCCATGATTTCCACTTCGCCGGACCATTCGCCCTTGTAGCCGGTGACGACGATCTTTGCGCCGGGAACCAGCTTGGCGGCGTCTGCTTCCTCGCAGGCCAGCTCGTAGATGAAGTATGCGCCGTCTTCACTCTGGGCGTATACGCTGATCTTGCCCTGGCCGTTGTCGCTCCACCAGCCCTGGGTGGCCTGGACGTAGGTTTCGACGGTCACTTCGCTGTCCAGCTCGGCGGCGATGTAATCGGCGTGGGTCATGACCTCTGCCATGGCTGCGCTGCACAGAACCAGCATCATGGCGATGACGATTGCGAGAATCTTCTTCATTGTTGTTTTCCTCCTGTTTGTGCTTGGTTTTATTATATCCCGCGTGTATTAAGAATCAATGCCTGCGGGAT
The DNA here is from genome assembly GCA_017938785.1 of Clostridia bacterium. The sequence goes on along the minus strand of JAGBAU010000297.1, from coordinate 1,333 downwards.
TTTTTCTTCGCCGCCTCGACGGCGACGTAGAAAACGATGAGTACCCATGCGGCGATCAATGTGCCGATCAGGGCCCTGGCTGCGCCCGGCAGGGGGCCCAGCTCCGCCTTGCCGGTGGAGCCGGTTTCGATCTGGTCCAGGCGGTAGAGGGCGGTCATGTCCGCATAGAGGTCGGAAATGAACTGGTCGTTCACGTCCTTTTTGCGGCGGGTGCCCTTGGTGACCTCCTCGATCATCTGCCCGGCGGCGTTTCGAAGGGACGCGGAGCCGTTGAAGACGGGCGTGACGAAGGTGTTGCCCGTGTTGGAGAGCAGCAACTGCGCGGCTTCGATCTTGGTGCGGTAGTAGTGCTGGTTATCCTCGCCGGCGCGGGAGAGGTAATCCCGGTACTCGGCGGAATCCTGGGCCTTGGAGGTGACGGGCACATAGCCCTCGGTGCCGGAGTAGGCAATTTGCACCTCGTTGGTGAGCAGGTACTGGGCAAAGAGCCAGCTGGCCAGAACCTCCTGCGCATCCTCCTTGTTGAACACGCACACCGACGGGCCCTGGGAGATCATCTTCGGGTTGGCCGGGTCGAACTGGGGGATGGGGCGCACGGCGGTTTCGAACTGCACCAGGGCTTCCTCGGCGATGTCGATGAGCGGCGCGTCGCTGCCCATCCAGGTTGCACCCGCCGTGGAGTCGATGGCGAAGATGCACTGGCCGGCGTTCAGGAAGTTGGCCGGGTAGCTGGAGATTTTGAAGGTGGAGAAGGCGCCGCTCTTCACGTGGGGCACGATGGAGAGCAGGATTTCCTTGGTATCGTCGCTGAAGACGCCGATTTCGCCCGCCTCTGTGGAGTAGGGAGAACCCTTCTGCCTGAGCATCTGGATCATCATGTTGTCCGTGGACTTATAGATGAAGGGGATGAGCACGTTCTGGCCGTTCAGGCTGAACACGCCGTCTTCGCCCTTGGTGGCGGCGGCCGCATCGCTGACCTCCCAGATGAAATCCCAGGTGAGGACGTCCGGCACCTCGTAGCCCAGCGCTTCCACGAAATCCACGTTGATGTAGCAGGCTTCGGTGGAGCGCATGAAGGGCATGGCGTAGTGGCTGCCGCTGAAGGCGCACTCGGACAGGAACTGGGGAATGATTTCATCCTTCGACGGGGAATCGAAGCGCACCTCGCTGCCGCCGAGACCGTACTTTTCATGGGTGAAGAGATCGTCCAGCGGCACCACGCAGTTGTCGCCGGTTAAGTAGGTGGCGATGTGGTCCGGGTAGGTGATGCACACGTTGGGGGTGGTGGCGGTTTGGATGTTGGTGATCACGTCGTTGTAGATCTTGCCGTAAT
>JAGBAU010000296.1 GCA_017938785.1 Clostridia bacterium | reverse complement strand
CGCAGCCACATCCTGGAAGGCCTTCTTATTGCCCTGGACAACATCGATGAAGTGGTGCACATGATCCGTGCATCCCGCACCGGTCAGGAAGCCAAGGCAAGCCTGATGGAGCGCTTCGGCCTGTCCGAGCGCCAGGCCCAGGCCATCCTGGACATGAGACTTCAGCGCCTCACCGGTCTGGAACGCGACAAGCTGGAAACCGAATATGCCGAGCTCCAGAAGATGATCGCTTACTACAAGGCAGTGCTGGCAGACCGCCAGATGCTGCGCGGCATCATCAAGGATGAAATCCTCGAGATTCGCGCCAAGTACGCTGACGAGCGCCGCACCGAAATCTCCGCTCTGGACGGCGAGATCGATATGCTGGACCTGATCGAGGAGGAGGACATGGTCGTCACCATGACCCACTTCGGCTACGTCAAGCGCCTGCCCAAGACCACCTACCGCGCACAGCGCCGCGGCGGCAAGGGCGTAATCGCAACCACCACCCGTGAAGAGGACTTCGTGGAGCAGATGTACGTCACCTCCACCCACGATCCGCTGATGTTCTTCACCAACCGTGGCCGCGTATACCAGCTGAACTGCTACGAGATTCCCGAGGCTGGCCGCACCGCACGCGGTACCGCCATCGTCAACCTCCTGCAGCTCGCTCCCGGCGAGAAGGTAACCACCATGCTGCCCGTTCCGGCTGAAAAGACCGAGGGCACCTACCTGGTGATGGCAACCCGCCAGGGCATCATCAAGCGTACGGAGCTGAGCGAGTTCATGAACCTGCGCCGCTCCGGCCTGATCGCCATCGTGCTGCGCGATGATGATGAACTCATCGGCGTGCGCCGCACCGAGGGCAACAGCGAAATTCTCGTGGGTACCCGCGATGGTATGGCCATCCGCTTCCATGAGGACGATATGCGTCCCATCGGCCGCAGCGCCATGGGTGTGCGCTCCATCGAGCTCAGCGAGGGCGATGAGGTCATCGACGTGGCAGCCGTTGAAGAGGGTGCACAGGTACTTTCCATCACCGAAAACGGCTACGGCAAGCGCACCGATATCGAGGAATACCGCCTACAGCAGCGCGGCGGCAAGGGCATCAAGGCCATGAACCTCACCGAAAAGACCGGCAAGCTGGCCGCTCAGCTGCTGGTACACGATGAGGAAGACCTGCTGCTGATCACCATCGACGGCACCGTCATCCGCACCCCCGTGAACAGCATCTCTGTTCTGGGCAGAAACACCCAGGGTGTGCGCCTGATGCGCGTCGGCGAGGACAGCAAGGTCATCTGCGTGGCCCGTGCGGAAGCTGAACCCGAAGAGGTTGAAGAAGCGGAAGCTCCCGAAACAAACGAGGAAGTATAAGGAATAAGAAAACCCCTCAGCCTTTGAACTGCTCCCCATTTGTTAGACAGTATGGTATACTGAAAACAAATGGGGAGTGATTTTTATGCCGAAAGGAATACCGAACAAAAGGTATACAGCAGAATTCAAGGAACATGTGATCAAAACGATGCTGGAAGAAAAGCTAAGTTATACGGCAACCAGCAAACGATTTGAGATCAACGACCATCACCGGATACAGGCATGGGAACGTATCTATCTGGAAGAAGGTCCGGAAGGATTCAAAATAGAACGGCGAGGACGCGGCAGTACAGGCCGTCCCCGGAAGCTGCCGAAAGAGGTTGAAGAAGATTTACTGGCCGAAGTTCAGCGACTTCGAGCAGAAAACGAATACCTAAAAAACTTGCAAGCCTTGGTTTTGGAAGACGAGCGACGCCAGCGCAAAGGACGCAGGTAGTTCAGAAACTGAGGCAAAGACACGACCTGAAGATTCTACTTTCAATCGCTCAGCTGCCGCGCTCAACCTTCTACTATCATCTGAAACGAATGAAAGGATACGACAAGTACGAAGATGCAAAGGCAGAAATAACGGCAATCTATCATGAAAATCGGGGAAGATACGGTTATAGGCGAATCACAATGGAACTGCACAACCGCAGAATTCCCCTGAATCACAAGACTGTTCAGCGCCTGATGAAGGAGTTGGGCCTTGTTTGTCGTGTCAGAATGAAGAAATACCGCTCTTACAAGGGAGAAGTCGGTAAAATTGCACCGAACCTGCTGAAACGTGATTTTAGCACGACGGCACCGAATCAGAAATGGGTTACCGACGTTACGGAGTTCTCGCTCTTTGGCGAGAAGCTGTACCTTTCGCCGATTCTGGATCTGCATTCCAGCGATCTGGTGAGCTATGTAATTTCAGAACGTCCGGTGCTTTCAATGGTTGTGAATATGGTCGACTCTGCCGCGCGCCGGCTGCCCCCGGGGGCAGCTCCCATTCTGCACTCCGACCAGGGTTGGCAGTACCAGCACAAGCATTACCAGAAGACGCTGACTGATTACGGTATCATTCAGAGCATGAGCAGGAAGGGCAACTGTCTGGATAATGCCGTGATAGAAAATTTCTTCGGACTGCTGAAGAGCGAATTGCTCTATCTCCAGAACTTCGATTCAATGGAACACTTCAAGCAAGAACTCATCGCCTACCTGGATTACTACAACAATTGCCGCATCAAGGCAAAGCTTAAGGGCTTGCCGCCTGCTATTCACAGACAACAAGCCCTCTCGGCTGCTTAGTTTATTCTTCTGTCTAACTTTTCGGGGTCATTTCACCGAAAGGCTGAGGGGTTGTTTTTTAATGATACTCGCAGATCATCTCAGGATGATCGGGCAAGCGGTGTATCTTTTCCTTGATGAACTCCGGATAGAGGCGCATATGCCGTACATCCTCAAGCGACGTCCAGTGGAAGCGGTTCAGGCGGTCGCCCTCCGCATAGGCAAAATCCCCTTCGGGAAGCCTGTTGCCGTCCACCAGATGGTAGATGCAGATTTCGTGGAAGCGCTCGCCGGTATCCTCTTCGGTGAAGAAATCCTGGCAGAACCACAGGGGACGAAGCACAGGCAAATCGGCGTGCAGTTCCTCCTGCAGTTCTCGATGCATGGCAGTTTCTGTGGTTTCGCCCATCTTCACCCTTCCGCCCGGAAGGTAGGAATAGGAGTAGGCATTGTCCTGCATGGTCAGCAGGCAGCCGTTTCGTATGATGACGGCACTGACCCGGTAATTGAACCGACCGTGCGGGGTCTTGAAGGAAATATCCATTATTCTACCTCGATGATATGGAAGGCTGCGGCGCGGCCCAGGCGGTTCATGACGGCCAGGCCGATGCCCTCGGCTTCCACGGCCTCGGAGAAGATGACGTCAGCGTGGAGCTCGTCCGCATCGCGCAGCACGGAGAATACGGCGTGGGCCATTTCGGTGGCGTCATGGCCCAGGGATTCGCAGCTGCGGTTTCCGTACAGGGGACGATGATCGTCCAGCGCCAGAATCAGCGGGCGCAGTCCATCCGCCTTCGCCTGGTCATAGGCTTCGCAGATGGTTTCAGCCACCTTCTTCGCCTCGCCGCGGTAGATGGTGAGCGAGCCTTCGGGGGCGTAGTGGCGGTACTTCATACCCGGGGAACGGGGCTTTTCGTCTTCCTTCAGGGGACGCATCACGGTGGAATCCATTTCGCATGCACCGCAGATGGCGGCGATCTGCTCCTGGGTCACGCCGCCGGGACGCAGCACACGGGGAATGGAACCGGTCATGTCGAGCACGGTGGATTCCACGCCCACATCGCACTCGCCGCCGTCGATGATCATCTCGATGCGTCCGTCCATGTCCTCCAGCATGTGGGCAGCCGTGGTGGGGCTGGGGCGGCCGGAGCGGTTGCCGCTGGGCGCGGCTACAGGTACGCCGGACAGGCGGATCAGTTCCCGCGCAACAGGATGGGAGGGCATGCGCACGGCCACGGTCTCCAGTCCGCCGGTGGTACGCAGGGGCACCTTTTCACTGCGGGGGAAGATCATGGTCAGCGGGCCCGGCCAGTAGGCTTCGGCGAGCTTCAGGGCGGCAGGGGAGGGCTCGACGGCGATCAGGGGACGCAGCTCCGCCATGTCGGCGATGTGCACGATCAGCGGATTGTCCCCGGGACGGCCCTTGGCCTCAAAGATATCGCAAACCGCCTGGGGGTTCAGGGCGTTTGCGCCCAGGCCGTACACGGTTTCGGTGGGAATGCCCACCAGCTTTCCTTCACGAAGGAGGGCCGCAGCTTCACGGAGCGCGGCCTCATTGGGTTTCAAAACGCGGGTTTTCACGTTCAATGCCTTCATTCTTTAGTTCTCGTTCTGCAAAAGTGCAGTCTGCTCGGCGAGGGTGAGCGCGCCGATGATTTCTTCCAGATCGCCGTTGATAATGCTGTCGATCTTGTACAGGGTAAGGCCGATGCGGTGATCGGTCACACGACCCTGGGGGAAGTTGTAGGTGCGGATGCGCTCGCTGCGGTCGCCGGTGCCGATTTGACCCTTGCGCTCCTCGGCGTACTCGCTCTGCTGCTTCTGGCGCTGCATGTCGTACAGGCGGGATTTCAGCACGCGCATGGCCTTTTCACGGTTCTGAATCTGGCTGCGCTGGTCCTGGCTGGTGACCACCAGGCCCGTGGGCAGGTGGGTGATGCGCACGGCGGAGTCGGTACGGTTGACGTGCTGGCCGCCGGCGCCGGATGCACGGTAGGTGTCGATGCGCAGGTCGCCCGCATTGATTTCGATTTCCACATCGCCGGCCTCAGGCAGCACGGCCACAGTGGCGGTGGAGGTGTGGATGCGGCCGGAGGATTCGGTCACGGGCACGCGCTGCACGCGGTGCACGCCGGATTCGTATTTCAATTTCTGGAATACGTTCTTGCCGGAGATCATGGCCACGCTCTCCTTGATACCGCCCAGCTCAGTGGAGCCGTCCTCGATCATTTCAAACTTCCAACCCTGGGTTGCGGCGTAGTGCATGTACATGCGCAGCAGCTCAGCGCCGAACAGGCCGGCTTCATCGCCGCCTGCGCCTGCGCGCACCTCCAGGATGGCGTTCTTGTGGTCGTCCGGATCCTTGGGCAGCAGGGCGATGCGGGCGGTCTGTGTTTCGGTGACCAGGCGCTCGTTCAGCTCCTGCAATTCCTCCTGGGCCATCTCCCGCATGTCGGGATCCTCGAGGAGTTCCTTGGCGGCGGCGATTTCCTCCAGCAGGCGGCGGTAGGAAACAGCGATGGCGTTCAGCTCCTCCATCTCCGCGTGCTCGCGCATCAGGGAAGTGAACAAGGCGCTGTCCGAAATGACTTCGGGCAGCGTGATGCGAATGGACAGCTCCTCGAAGCGGCCTTCGATTGCTTCCAGCTGGCGCGCAATGCGCTCCTGCTCGTTGTAAGAGAGTTCTGCCATGTTATTTGCTCCTCGCCCAGACGATGCGCTCGATGCCGGTCAAATCCTTGATGACGCCGGAATCTGCACAATCCAGGTTGTTTTTCAAAAGATCCAGTACGTCCGCCGCTTCGCCTTCGCCCACTTCGAAGTAGATGCTGCCGCCTGCGTTCAGGTGGGCAGGAGCTTCTTCGGCGATGCGCCGGTAGAAGTCCAGGCCGTCCAGTCCGCCGTCCAGGGCGAGGGCGGGCTCGAACTTCACTTCCAGCTGCAATTCGTTCATTTCGGAGGAACGGATGTAGGGCGGATTGGATACGATCAGGTCGAATTTTTCCTTGCCTACGGCCTTGAACAGGTCGCCGTGGCGCAGGGTAACCTCCACGCCCAGGTCGTGAGCATTTTTCTTCGCTACTTCCAGTGCGCTGGCGCTGACGTCGGATAGGGTGACCTTCGCGCCCGGAACCAGCGTACCGATGGATACGCCGATGGCGCCGCTGCCGGTGCACAGATCCAGAACCCTGGGTTCATGCTTGCCTTGCAGGGCGATGATCACGGCCTCCACCAGGGTTTCCGTATCCTGACGAGGGATGAGCACACGGCTGTCCACATAGAAGCGCATGCCCATGAAGTCGCCTCTCTTGAGGATGTACTGCACAGGTTCACCCATCTGGCGGCGCTTAAGGCAGGTATTCAATTCCTCCAGCTTTTCGGCGTTGATGGCGTTCTGGCCTTCAAAGCGCAGTGCAGAGGCGGTCATATTCAGAAGATCTTCCGCGATCCAGCGGGCGTCAATGGCGGGATCGGGGCAGCCGGCGGCTTCCAGCGTTTCGGCTGCGTTCTTGATCCATTCTGTGATGGTCAATCAGGTTTCACCTCTTTATCGTTCTCGCCGAGTGCAGCCCGGAATGCGCAAACGGCAACTTCCAGCATCTGCTCGGTGGGTTCCAGCACAGTGATATGCTGCAAAAGATCCATAGGTGCGCGGGTGATGCGCACGGGCAGGGTCATATCCGCGCTTTCCAGGGCGGAATAGGGTTCGTTGAATACGGCGGCAACAGCCAGCACGATCAGGATGCGCACCAATGCGGTCAGCAGGATGCCATCGGTGCGGATGAAGGTGAAGCCGATCAGGGAGAAGATCAGCACACCCATCAGGAAGACCGGCTCGCTGCGCCGGGTGATGATGGGATACTGGGCAGCGTTGCGGATGCTGATTTCATCCCGGCATTCGTAGCAGTTGGTCACCTTGTTGATGGCGCCCTTGTACATGCACAGGCGGTTGACCACCCTGAGCCTGCATATCAGGCCTACGCCAAGCAATGCGGCGATGATGCGCACGGCGCAGACCATCCAGTTCAGCTGCGTGCGGGCGGGGGAAAAGTAATCCTGGAAAAACATCTCCGCCCCTTCAGGCGCTGCGAACAGGCAGGCAAAGGCGATGATGGGAATCAGGATGCCGCTCAGCAGGGTCACAATGGACTGGGGATGCACGCTGAAGGAGCGGGCCAGTACGCGTTCAACCCGGGTGCCGCGCACGGCGCGATGAGGGTTTAATTCGGCAGCCTCGCCCAATCCGTCCAGGAAGCGCACAATGTCCCGCACCAGGCGGGTGGCGCCGCGCAAAAACGGAACGTGCATGCAGGTCTTCAGCAGCCTGCGCGGCTCCCTGCGCATGCGCACGGAAATATCGCGGCTGGCATTGCGCACCGCGAAAACCGTATATTTGCCCACTTCCAGGCGCACGCCCTCGGAAACGGGGGTACCGCCGAAGCGCTTGAGCTTTGCCATAATCTTGCCTCCCGGGGATGAATTTGGCCTATAAAGAAAACAGACCGGCGCGCATATCGTCGGTCTGATGTAGTTGACTTTAGCGCAAAATACAGCTAAAGCACCGGAAGGCAAAGCTTCCTGGTGCTTTGAACTGTTTACATGCCGTAGCGCTTCTTGAAGCGGTCTACACGTCCGCCGGTGTCAACCAGCTTCTGCTTACCGGTATAGAAGGGATGGCACTTAGAGCAGATATCTACGCGCAGTTCCTTCTTCACGGAGCCAGTTTCGAAAGTTTCGCCGCAAACGCAACGAACAACCGTCTTGCCGTAATTCGGATGGATATTCTCTTTCATGGATTTTCACCTCACTCTAACCGGACTGTCAGATCTCCGGCGTATCT
>JAGBAU010000295.1 GCA_017938785.1 Clostridia bacterium | reverse complement strand
TCAACAATGTTGTTGATGGCGTAGCCGCGGTCGTCGTTCTGGCCGATGAACAGGATATTGGTTGCATCGGGATGGCTGTTCAGCCAGTCGCGGGTCATGGCGCTGGTCTTAACGTCGTCTGCCATGCAGTCCAGCCAGATCTGGTTTTCAGCTGCTACGCCGTACTTCTCAGCGATGATGTCTACAACGCCGTCGCAGCGGTCCTTAACAGCTTCGCCGGCCTGGGAATCCCACAGGGTAACGATGTAGTTTACCTTGCCGCCCAGCTTCTCTTCAACGAACTCAACGGTGCCTTCGCCCAGAGCAACACCTGCGCCGTAGTTGTCTACGCCGAAGAAGTATGCGCCTTCATAGACGGAGTCGATGGAGATCATGGGGATGCCAGCCTCGGTGCAGCGGATGGCCATCTCTGCGCCGGTCTCGGGCAGAACGTTGAAGTCAATCAGCAGGTCAACTTCCTTCATGATGAAGGATTCGATGTTCTGAGCCATCAGAACGGCGTCACGGTTTGCGATGGTTTCTTCGAACTTGATGTTGTTGGCTTCGGCTGCTGCATGCAGGCCCTTGGAAACGGTGATGAAGAAGTCTTCAGCCAGCTGCATGTTGGAGTAGCCGATGTAGTACTGTTCTTCTGCCATTGCGGTCATGCCTGCGCAGACCAGGATCAGAGCGATTACCAGAGCCAGGATCTTTTTCATTGGGGTTTCCTCCTTACGTTTATTGGGGTCTTAATTGGGTACCATTATGAATTCGTACCGACCGGAAGTCAAGCCCAGAATGGTTTCGCCATCGGCACAACGGCATTCCACTCCATTCTCTCCTCCCCGGACAATACGGATTGCACCTTCGTTTGCTGCGAGCACCAGCTTGCCCCTGCAGCCCACGGGCAGCTTCACGCCGATATGAATGCCGTCCGCTTCATATTTCCAGTCCACGCCGATGTCGCCGTGGATGCTGTGGTAATTGGTGTGCATGGAGCCGATTTCTTCATCGAACTGCGGCTGAATGCGCACGGTATCAAAGCCGTTTTCCTCCGGCATCACGCCTGCCAGGCGCATGAACATCCATTCGCCCACGGTGGCCAGGCCGATGTGGTCAAAGGCGTTCATCTGGTGGGGATGGAATTTGTTATCTCGAATCGTATCCCATCTCTCCCAAACGGCGGTTGCGCCGCTGTCGAGCATGTAGCCCAGGGACGGAAATTCACGCCTGCGGACAAATGCCGCCGCTTCCTTCTGAAGGCCCAGCACGTCCATGCCAAACAGTGCAACGGGCGTAGAAGCCGTGCCCCAGGTGATGCCGCCGTTCTTTTCCATATCCTCGAGCACCCACTTGCGGGCAACCTCGATTTCCTCGCCTTCGATCAGGCCGAAGGCCGCAGCCACCATGTAGCCGCCCTGGGTTGCGCCGCGCAGCAGCTTGTTTCTTCCGATGAAGAAGGTGCGGAAGGCCCAGCGGATCTTGCCGTACATTTCGCGGTAGTAATCCGCGCGCTCATTTTCGCCGATGGCTTCGGAGATATCCGTCATCATCCGGGCGAGGCGCGCAAACCATGCCGTGCCCAGCAGGGTGGGATCGCACTTGCCGTAGCCGTGGTCATAGTCGGAATGACCATCGTGGCACAGATCCAGCCAGTCGTGGGCGGTGGCGAAGCGCAGCATGCGGTCGGAGCTGCCCACGCAGAATTCGAAGTAGCGCTCCAGAGATTCAAAGTGTCCCTTCAGGAACTCGGTATCCTTGTAGTAGCGGGCCAGCAGCCAGGCGCAGTGCACGCCCATGTGGCTCTGCAGGTCGCCGGCGAAGGGCGTGATGTCCTTCATCATGACCGCCGGAGCGATGGCCCAGTAGGCGCCGTCGTCACCCTGACCGTCCACGATATCCTGCATCCACTTGCGCATGAACAGTGCGTTGTTGTTCAGCGCCGCCGCAGTATGCATAAAGAAGTGTCCCTCGGCGCCCCAGCCCAGGCGTTCATCGCGGGCGCAGACGTCGGTAGGGGTTTCGTACTGGTTGGACTGCTGGGTGTTGCGGATCATCCACAGCACTTCGTTCACCGTCTTGTTGCCGGAAACGATCTCCGTTGCCTCAGGCAGCGCGCTGGAGATGGCCACGCCCTCGATGCTGATCAGTTCGATCTGCTTCAGGCCATAGACGTGGGCATAGCGGAAGCCGTGGTAGGTGAATTCCGGCTGGAAGGTTTCTTCCCCATCGCCGGACAGGATGTAACAGTCGTGCACCCTTGCGGAGCGGTTACCGAACAGGTAGAGTTCGCTGCCGTCGCGCTCCATTTCCTCGGCATGGATGATGTCGAAGCGGGCGCCCCGGGGACCGCGCAGCTTCATACAGCACACGCCGGAGAAGCAGCGGCCGAAGTCCACGATGGCTTCATCTTCGTTGATCCTGCGGATTTCCACCGCAGGATAGCGGTCGTGCTCCACCACCGGCACGCCGGGATGAGCTTCGGGCGTGTGATCGTATTCCGCGCCGGTTTCAACGGCATGCCAGGCGGAATCATCATAGCCGGTCTTTTTCCAGCCGCAGGGTTCCAGGGTGGCGTCGTAGCCGGTACCGTGCATGATGTCGGCATACAGCCAGGGACCGATCATGGCCTTCCAGCCTGCGCAGGTAGTGACCAGCTGCACCGTGCCATCGGCATATTCGATGTGCAGCTCGGCGTTCAGGCGCGGCTTTGCGCCCCACCACTGGCGGGGATTCAGGCCGATGTAGCCGGCATACCAGCCGTCGGCGATCACGCCGGAGATGGCATTTTCACCCTCCTCGATCATGGAGGTCACATCATAGGCATGGTAATAAACACGCTTGCGGTAATCGGCAATGCCCGGAACCATATGGCCGGAATTTGCCTTTTCGCCGTTCAAATACATTTCAGTGAGGCCAAGAGCGCTCACGTACAGGGTTGCAGAAATGACATTCCCCTTTGCGATGAACTCACTGCGCAGCAGTGCAGGCTTGGGCAGGAAGGGTTCGCTCTCGCCCAGGTCGAAATCATCCGCGCAGTAATAGGGCTGAGTGGGATCGTAGGCGTCGCGGCCCTCATCATAGCCGATCCATTCGCCCTGCCAGTTTTCCCTGGCAATGCCCTGACGCCAGGAGGCAATTTCACTCCAGGCGCTCTGCCGGTCCTGTTCGTCCCAGACGCACACGCGCCAGAAGACCTTCTGGTTGGACTGCACCGCTTTGCCTGCATATACCGCGCGATTCTCGCAAGAATTCACACGGCCGCTGTCCCACAGGTCGGGGGCATCCAGCTTTTCCACCGCAGTGGCAACACAGATGCGATAAGCCTTCTGGGCAGCGCCGGCAGTTTCGGATTCCAGTTTCCAGTCCAAAAGCGGATGCACGTTTTCAATGCCCAGAGGGTTTGTTTTAAAATCACAGCTAAGCTGAGAAATCATCAAAGACATGGTTTCCCTCCCCATTCGAGAATCATGCAATCGATTTAATAGCAAGTACAAAAAAACAGAATTTAATCGATTGCACACAACAGGAAATAAATAATCGATGTTAAATCGATTGCATTGTAGGTTACAACAAATAAAACTCTTTACAACACTATAATAGCACAGTTGTTTATGCTCTGCAATTCATTTTTTCGATCATTTAGTACAAATTCCGATCATCATAATACAACTTTCTATAACAAAACAGGAGGAAGCCAGTATCCTTCCCCCTGTTTTTATGAGTTGCGCATCATTTTTTAACACGCCATATCCGGTTTTCCATCGGCAAAACCTTTCCCAGCACCTTCATTCCGAAGACCTGGCTGAGCACAAGGAACACCGCTGCAGAAACCTGAATAAGCGTAATCATTGCAAAGAAGCTGCGGGTTCCTATGCCCTCCAGTATAAATCCTCCAAACATGGCCGCAATGATATTCACGCCCGCATAGGCCGCATTGACCATGGCCAGGGTGCTGCCCTTCAAGCCCTCCGGTGCAAGGCGTTCCACATACTGGTGTCGGCAAGCCACGTACAGTGCATAGCCAAAGCCCTTGAAAACCTGGCTGACCAGCAGTGCAGGCAGACCCGTACCGAAGGCGTAGAGCGCAAATTCCATTGCCAGCATGACCGAGGAGAGCAGCAGCGGCACCGCCAATCCAAGCTTTTTGATCAACCTGCTGCACATCAGCAGCATGGGAATTTCGAATATGCCGGAGATGAACAAAAATGCACCGTAGCGTTCACTGGCGATGCCGAATTCATTCACTGCGTACACCATGTAAGAATTGCGCCAGCTGAATGCAACCTGGAAGATGACCTCAAACAGCAGATAGCTTACGATCCAGTAGGTCAGTATTCTGCCGAAGGGCATATCCCGGAATCGGCCACGTTCACCGGCGCGCTCGTCCGGCTCCGTGCCCACGGGCATGCGCAGCGCCACCAGCACCGCCAGCACCGCGAAGACCACATAAAAGTAATACACCGACCGCATCGGCGCAACCTTCAGGATGGGCACATATGCAAGGTTCATCAGCGCGAAGCCCAGCGACGCCCAGATGCGTATGGAGCCATAGGAGATGCCCAGCTCCGGCGTATTGTTCACCTTCACCAGCCACAGCTCCATCAGCATGTTTGCCGGGGTCAGGAAGAAATACTGCAGCACCAGCAGCGCCATCATGGGCACCATCGCACCAGCGACGGACAGCATCGGCACGAACAGCACGCACAGCGCGCTCAGGATGATGCTGAGCATAAAACACTTGCGCACGGAACGAATCCGGTCGGAGAGCACACCCCATACCGGCTGAGATACGATGTTCATCACATTGGTCAGGGATGTGACTATACCAATCTGCCCTGCGCCGATGCCCAGCGACTGCAAAAATACCGAAAGGAAATTGGCCGATGCAAAGCAACCGTTATAGAATATCTCCGTGAGGGACAGGCGAATACGTATCCCCCGGCTCTGTTTGTTCTTCATGTTTCTCCATCCTGAATCAATATCCCCGAATGAATTCCAGCTTCAGTTCCTTCGCCTTGGCTGCAAGGAATCCTGTTGCCTGCAGGTATTCTTCCTGGGTGGTCAGGTGTTCTGCCAGCACAGGCATATCCGCATCCAGCGCATCACAGCAGCGCAGCAGGGCTTCGTGGTCAAACATTCCCTGTCCGGGGATCACTTCACGCAGGCGGAAGGACAGAACATGGTTTTCGATGATCAAATCCTTGGCGTGCACCGATCGAACCAGGCCGCCGAATTCCCGGAAGAAATCCCGCACAAGCGCGCCGGTGGCGTAGGCCTTTTCCATGCTGTTGACCATGTTGCACATATCCACATGCACGCCAAAGCTGCTGCGGTTTACCCGTTCAATCAGCTTTGCCTGGCTGCGGATATCATGGGGAATCAGCCAGCCCTGGGGTTCGATGGTATAATATGTATTCTGCGGTTTTGCGGTATCGATCACCTGCTGGATCAAATCCACAATTTGATCAAAGGTGCGTTCAGACAGATTGTTATCATGCGGGCCATACCAGCAATCTGCATTGAGGCTTCCTCCGATGTTCACCGCACATCGGGCGCCCACCCGATCTGCCAGACGCAGCTGGCCGATTGCATATTCCATATTTTCCCGCTGCACGATGGGATTTCTTTCCAGCAGATTGTTCCATACACCCACTTCGGCAATGACCAGTCCGTGCCTGCGCGCCGCCTGTCGGTATGCTTCGATCTGTGCATCCGTGCTGCGGCAGTCCACAGCGTCCTGGGGCCAGAAAGCCGCGCCATAGCCCAGCTCCACATGCTTCAGCGCCCAGTCTTCCGCACCGGAAAACCCATCTATGTATGCGCCCAGCCTCATTCTGCATCCACATCCTTCCCTTTTCTGGTCATATATTCCCGGGGCGTCATGTTTGTAGCCTTCTTAAACACCCGGCAAAAATACCTTGAGGAAGAGAATCCCGTTTCCTCACTGATCACGTGAATGGGCATCTCTCCCCTGTCCATCAGGGCCTTGGCCGCATCAATGCGGTATTTGGTCAGGAAATCCACAAAGCTCAGCCCCATCTCCTGGCGAAAGCAGCGCCGCAGGTGGCTTTCTGAAATTTCCGCATATTCCGCCGCCTCGACCACAGAAATGCTCCTGCGGTAATTCTGCCGCACAAAATCCACGGCCTTCACCACAGCCCGGCTCCAACCCGCAGTTTCATACCTTTCCATGGCCAGGGCAGGCTGTACATTCTGGCCGCGATGTACCCTCAGCGCACGGTTGATCTCCGCGCGCATGCATTCGCCGGTGCAGTCATCCTCAGCAATATAGCCACGGGCCCCAGCGTCCAGGGCGCGCTTCAGCCATTCATAGCTGTGCCGTCCGCCCACCAATATGACGCACAGGTTCGGTTTCGCCCCCGTGAGCCTGCTGCATAGCTCGAAGGCTTCCGGCACAGATGCATCCAGCAGCACGGTATCCACCTCTTTTGCCTGCAAAAGCTTCAGTGCCTCCGCTTCTCCCCATGCCTGCTCAACCACATCGAAAGCTTCGCTGGCTCTTTCGAGTATGCGCGCCAGCACCTGGAAGGATGTGCGCCGGGTTCCGGCGATCATAATGCGTATCTTCTGCACCGTTTTCACTCCCGTTCAATCGATCCATCGCCATGTACAGCTCTAACTGTGGGCAGTATAACACGGTCATTAAATCGATTCAAGTGGTTTTGTGCAGATAAAGATGATCCGGCAGATGCGCTTCTGCCGGATTAAAATGGAATCTCTACAATAAAACGCATCGCAAAGGCGCATTTTATTCTTTATCAAGTTTTAACAAAAATACCTTCACGGTTTTGCTCTTCAAACTGTTCAAGAAAAAACTGTTGTACGCCCGAATTTCCGCACGGTGTACGACGCCTGTGCGCTGATGGTGATTCAGGACGAAAGGCTGTGGGCAAAGGCCGCCTTTGAAAAGTCGGATTTCGGCACAACGGCAGCTGTATGCGTAGTAACGAACGGCGTTTCAGACGACGCCAACTGCTGCAACATCGAACAGGAGGAGGTTTGGCTGCAGATCGTCCGCGCAGGCGATGTTTTCTGCACCCATTATTCCCTGGACGGCGAAGTTTTCTATATGGTACGCCTTTTCCACATGCCGGTTGGAAGGACTGTGAAGGTGGGCATTGAGGCTCAGAGCCCCGCCGGCGAGGGCGGCCTGCGTTTCTATTCGGATATTACCCTTGAAAAGAAAACTGTGGCAAACCTTCGTGCCGGTGTTTAATTCGGCTTGCATCAAATCCTGTCCACGGAGCCAAAAACCACCTGGTTTGAATACAAAACCAGGTGGTTTTTTTAGATTTGGGACAGCGGAGAACCCACAGCCTGCCTTCAGTTCAATCAATCCGCACCTCCACGGTCAGGCCGATCTGCGCAGGCGCTTCCTGCGGCAAAATGGTGGCAGTATAGCTTCCATCCTGTGCAACGGAGGAGATTTCAGTCACCGTACCGGGAATCAGCCTTTCCTCGGCATAGCAGGAATAGACCAATGCAGCGGAATCACCGACGGAGATTTGGCTGATCTGGTCCTCTTCAAGCTGCACGGCGATACAGATCTCATCATAGGGCGCCAGGCTGGCGGCCGACTGGCTGGATACAACATTTGCACCGGCGGTTTCGCATGCCGTGATGATGCCGTCTACAGGCGCGGTAATTTCGATGCTTTCTCCATCAATGACCTCATACAGCAGCTCGCCCTTTTCCACATATTCGCCTTCAGATACGTGAATGGCTGTGATTCTGCCTTCGCTTTCGTAAGTCTCTGTTGCGCTGGAAACGACCGTACCTGTTCCAACGAGGCACTTGTAGGCATATTCCGCATCCCGGTAAATATACACGGTTTCTCCTACATAGAATTCGCCGCCGGTGGCCTCCATCATATAGGTGGAGCCGTCGATGCTGTAAACCCTGCCGGTTCCCTGATGGGTGCCGTTGACGGTGCATTTCATGTACAGGGTTTCACCGCAGTGCACCAGGTTGGAGGAGATGGAATCGTAGGCACTGTCCGCCGTGCAGTGGATGGTATAGCGGGATACGGGGGCGATTTCCAGCACGGTTCCCTGCGTTTCCTTGCCTTCCTTTGCATGAATGCGGGCAACAGTTCCGTTCTGATCGGCAAAAACCTTCGTTGTGCGCAGGCGGCCGATGACCTCGCCCGCCTGAACAGCGGAGCCGGGCCGGATATACAGTTCATCCAGGACGCCGTCCGCTTCCGCGGCGACAGCCATGGTGCTGCGCGCAATGGTTGTGCCGGTGAACGCTTCAGCCACGGCCGGTGCAGTGGTCATCAAAAGCGCAAGGACTGTCGATATCATTCTTTTCATCATGGACCATCACTCCTCGCAGGGTACGAGTTCGCCGTTGCTGCCGATGCGGTATACGCCGCCGGCAATGTGCACGTACATCCCCTGACCGTCGATGATGATTTCCATATCCTTGGAAACATATCCCTCTGCGCGCAGGGAAGCATACACGCTGCCACTGAATTCCATCTCTGTGGACATGGTATAGGATGCCTCGCCCACATGGAAGACCACACATTCAATCCCGTTCCCGGCAAGGGTATTCATGGCAAGGACATTCAGCTGCCAGGCTTCGCCTTCGGATTCAGGAACCAGCTGTAGCCCGGCATCCTCCCTGAATACACGGAAGGCCGCGCCGTTGTCCAGGGTGATCTGCGATTGGGTGCTGCTGAGCACCAAAGCGGTGATTGCTTCCCCGGAAGCCGGAATCTCTGAATGCGTATAGGCATTCATATTCTTCGTACCGGAGGAATGCTTACTGGTGAGGGCCTTGCCGGGAGTGATGCGGAAACCCTGTTCCTCCTGGGCCGCTTCGCCGCCCATGGACGCTGAACCACTCGGTTGTCCGCCGCTGGGGCGGCTTCCGCCGGGGAATCTTCCAGCGGGGCGGTCTGCCTGTTGGGAAGCAAGTTCAAAGGTAATGCTGCCCCATGTGACGCTGTCGTCCGCGAGCACTGCGCCCACGTACAGCGTATGCTGTCCCTGCGCGTAATTCGCAGAGGGCAGATCAATGCGCATGTTCTGCGTTTCGGTGAGAAAACGCATTTCACCCTGTCCGCTCTGTGCATAGAGCAGGTAGCTGACCGCTTCGCCACCGACCGACCATGCAAAGGAAACCGGGCCGTCCGGCGCGGACAGCTGGATGCGCCATACGCCGTTTTCCTGCCGCGCCGTGCCCTCGGGAGTAATGTTCACCAAGCCACTAATGCTACCCGGAAGAGGCCGCGGCGTGGCGCTGGGTTCGGGGGACGCGGAGGGCTCCTGGCTGGGTTCGGAGGTCGGCTCCTGGGTAGGTTCGCAGGTCGGCTCCTGGCTGGGTTCGGAGGTCGGCTCCTGGGTAGGTTCGGAGGTCGGCTCCTGGGTCGGCTCCTGGCTGGGTTCGGAGGTCGGCTCCTGGGTAGGTTCGGAGGTCGGCTCCTGGGTCGGCTCCTGAGTGGGTTCGGAGGTCGGCTCCTGGGTCGGCTCCTGAGTGGGTTCGGAGGTCGGCTCCTGGGTCGGCTCCTGAGTGGGTTCGGAGG
>JAGBAU010000294.1 GCA_017938785.1 Clostridia bacterium | reverse complement strand
TGTTTTTGACATAAAGAAAAATCCGATCCTTCAAAAGAAGAATCGGACGAATGGTCGAGGTGACAGGATTTGAACCTGCGACCTTTTGGTCCCGAACCAAACGCGCTACCAAACTGCGCTACACCTCGATGTATGGAGCCAATGAGGGGACTCGAACCCCTGACCTGCTGATTACGAATCGGCTGCTCTACCAACTGAGCCACATTGGCAATTTTCAGCTGATTGCCGCTGACATTTATAAATTATACCACAGCCGGCAATGAAAGTCCAGCGATAGGGGAATGAAAAGCAAGATTTAACAATGATTCCGCCCTTGTTTTACGGCGTTTTTTGCTCTTTTTTCTGGAAAGGTTTGACATCAATTTTGCACATGGTATAATGAAATCGGAGTTCCAGAGGAGATGAAAAATCATGAACCGAAGCGCAAATGGACGCTGGCTGGTGGTATATATGTGCCGGGGTCGACAGAAGGCAATGGATATGGAAAAACTGCTTACGGATGAGGGTTTCCTTGTGCGCAGCCAAGTGATGGGCGGCGAGGATACCTATGAAATTCACGCCCTGGAATCCGAGGCGCAGGAAGCGCGGAACTTTATCCTTGAAAATGGATTGTAAGGAGAAATAGATTATGAAGAGAATTGGCGTATTGACCTCTGGCGGTGATGCACCGGGCATGAACGCAGCAATTCGCGCGGTTGTGCGCACGGCGCTGGATTTGGAAATGTCTGTAGTGGGTTTCAAGCGCGGCTATAACGGCCTGTTGATGCGCAGTCCCGACCAGCGGGATGATTTTGAAATTCTCACGGCCTCCAGCGTGTCCAACCGTATTCATCGCGGCGGCACCTTCCTGATGACCGCTCGCTGTACGGACTTCCTGGATGTGGAGAACCAGAAGCAGGCGATCCGCAATCTGAAAACCATCGGCGTGGAGGGCCTGGTGTGCATCGGCGGCGACGGTACCTACAAGGGCGCAGAGGCCCTCAACAATCTGGGCTTTCCCACAGTGGGCGTGCCCGGCACCATCGATAACGACCTGGCCTACACTGATTATACCATCGGCTTCGATACTGCCCTGAACACCGCCTGCGAATGCATCAACCGCATCCGCGAAACCAGCGATTCCCACGAGCGCGCCAGCCTGATCACCGTCATGGGCCGCAACTGCGGCGATATTGCGCTGCATACGGCGCTGTCCTGCGGCGCGGAGCTGTACATGGTGCCGGAGATTCCGTGGAGCATCGAGGAAGTGGCCGAGCGCGTGAAGTGGGGCGTAATGCGCGGCAAGCGCAGCATGATTCTGGTGTTCGCTGAGGGCGCCATGTCCTCCCTCACCACCAACCTGCCGGAGCTGATCGCGCGACATGAAGAACTCAAGGATATGGACGTTTCCGATATTGACAGCCACCAGATTGCCCGCATCATTGAACTGCTGTCCGGCCATGAAACCCGCTCTACCGTGCTGGGTTACCTGCAGCGCGGCGGCAGCCCCTCCGCCAGCGACCGCACCCTGGGCACCCGCCTGGGCGCGCACGCTGTGGAACTGCTGCATAAGGATATCAGCGGCGTGGCCGTGGGCGTACATGGCCTGGATTTGATTGAAGTTCCCTTTGCGGATGTGCAGAAGGGTGTGCATGCGGCAGACGCAGGCATCGCCCGTCTGGTAGACGTGATGGCAGTTATGACGAGAGCATGAGCATGGAAAAAGTATTGATTCACGGCACCGGCAGCGAAATGCAGGGCGTGGGCAGACTGGCGGATGGACGAGCTGTGTTCGTGCCCGGCGCTCTGCCGGGAGAGACCGTCGAGGTGGAAATCACCAAGGACTCCCAGCGCTTCTGCGAAGCCAGGCTTGTGCGCGTGGTGAAAGCCTCCGGCAGCCGTGTGCAGCCGGATTGTCCCCATTACGGGGCCTGCGGCGGCTGCAGCGCCCGGCACATGAATTACGAAACCTCGCTGTATCTGAAGCAGCAGAGGGTCTACGATGCGCTCAGCCGTATCGGCGGCGTGGAAAACCCCGAAGTGTTTGACACCATCGGCTGCGAAAATCCCGAGCGCAGCCGCAACAAGGCGGAATACGCTGTGGAGATGCGGGATGGCAAGCTACGCATCGGCTGCTATGTGGCCAGAAGCCATCGTGTGATTCCCGTACAGGACTGCCTGCTGCAGAAGGAGGAATCCATCCGCCTGCTCAACTGGATGCAGGCAAACCTGGCGAAGTATCCCTGTGCAGCGCGCATCCGCTACCTGGTGACCCGCGTGAGCCGGGCAGGGGAGATGACCGTGGTACTCAGTGCTGATGCGCCCGTGCAGGGTGAGGTTGCGCGCATGGCCCCGGCGCTCATGAAGGATATCCCCGAAATTGCATCCCTGCACTTCTGCAAGCTCAAGAACCGCCCCAGCCACGCGCTGGACGGCTTCTGTAGCCATGTGGCGGGCAAGAACACCGTGTGCGATACCCTGCTGGATTTGGAATTCGAGCTCTCGCCCCAGTCCTTCTTCCAGGTGAATCCCGTCCAGGCGGAGAAGCTGTATAAGAATGCGCTTCAGGCGGCGGGCCTGGAAACCGGCAGAGATAAGCGTATCCTGGACGCCTACTGTGGTGCGGGCACCATCACGCTCTCAGCTGCGCGGATGGCGAAGCATGCGCTGGGCGTGGAAATCGTGCCCCCGGCCATCGAAAACGCCAAGAAGAACGCCAAACGCAATGGCCTGGAGAAGAAATCCGCCTTCGTCTGCGCGGATGCCGCAAGGGAAATCCCCCGGCGCATCGCAGCCGGCGAGCGCTTCGACGCAGCCATCATCGACCCGCCCCGCAAGGGCGCGGATGCGGCCCTTTTGAACGCCCTGGCGGATGCGAAGATTCCGGTGATCTCCTATGTATCCTGCAACCCCAGCACCCTGGCAAGGGATGTAAAGATCCTGGCCGAACGAGGCTATTTCCTCGAGTGGGCCCAGCCTGTGGATATGTTTCCCTGGACGGAGCATGTCGAGTGCGTCTGCCGCCTGACCAGAGAGGTGCTGGATGTATACGAACGACTCAAAGATCGATACGATCTGACCTATACCCACACCGCTGTCCTGGAAGATGAGGGTTTCACCGGAGATTTCCCCGTAATTTGCGGAACCGCACAGGGCCGAAAGTTCTTTTTGTACGATTATTACGGCGAATTCGTGCTTTCTGTGGCAGTTCCGGGAAAGGATTACCATGACCACGGGCATCCCCAGAGCATTGACGAGGCTGTAGAACAAGTGATTGAACTCTATGAAAAATAAACAGGAATTCCTCATGACCGCCGCCGGAGAGCAGCTGCCCTCCGGCGCGGCTGTATGGCAGGAGCATCCCAATCCCATGCTGCGCCGCGAAACATGGCTCAGCCTGAACGGCGAATGGATGCTGAACAGCCTGCCCGTCCGCGTACCCTTCCCGCCCCAGTCGGCGCTGTCCGGTTACAAGGGCGAGGTGGGGGATGTGCTCCACTACGAAAAGCAGTTCATCCTGCCCGACGGCTTTGCCGGCGGGCGCGTGTTGTCTCCAGACAGACAACCACCAGCTCAGCTGGTGGACAAAAAAGCTTTAGCTATGGACAAAAAAGCCCTCAATGCTAGAATTGGAATAAGGTCTGCCAACCGAAGCCAATAAAAGCAAGGAGGGAATCCAAAGAATGGATAAGAATAGTTTAGCACACACGAGTTGGAATTGCAAATATCATATCGTATTTGCGCCGAAATACCGTAGACAGGTGATCTATGGAGAACTGAGGGCGGAGATCGGACAAATACTAAGGAAATTATGCGAGCAAAAAGGGATCGAGATACATGAAGCAAATGCATGTGCGGACCATATCCATATGCTGGTAAGTATACCACCAAAGATTTCGGTAGCATATGCAGTAGGGTATCTGAAAGGAAAAAGTTCGCTGATGATATTTGATAGGCATGCGAACCTGAAGTACAAGTATGGGAACCGACATTTCTGGTGCAGAGGATATTATGTAGATACGGTAGGACGGAACAAAGAGGCGATAGCAAAGTATATCCGAAACCAACTGCAAGAAGATGCAGCGCAGGATCAGATCAGCATAAGAGAACTGATCGACCCGTTCACGGGTGAGCCGGTAAAAGATGGCAAAAGATAACCCCGCAGGGGTTAAAAAGTAAGAGCAGCCCCTTGAGGGGCTGCCCGTGAACGATTAAGCGGTTGGCAGACCGTTCGATGCGCCTTGAGGCGCTTCGCTAGTACTGGGCCCTTCTAGGGCCTAATCATACCACCGGCTAAGCCGGTGGTCGTGATT
>JAGBAU010000293.1 GCA_017938785.1 Clostridia bacterium | reverse complement strand
GATGCTGATTTCATCCCGGCATTCGTAGCAGTTGGTTACCTTGTTGATGGCGCCCTTGTACATACAAAGGCGGTTGACCACCCTGAGCCTGCATACCAGACCCACGCCCAGCAGCGCGGCGATGATGCGCACAGCGCAGACCATCCAGTTCAGCTGCGTGCGGGTGGGGGAAAGGAAGTTCTGGAAGAACATTTCTGCCCCCTTGGGAGCTGCGAACAGGCAGGCGAAGGCGATAACGGGAATCAGGACGCCGCTCAGCAGGGTCACGATGGACTGGGGATGTACCCTGAAGGAGCGGGCCAGCGCACGTTCCACCTTCGTGCCGCGCACAGCGCGATGGGGGTTCAATTCGGCAGCCTCACCCAATCCGTCCAGGAAGCGTACGATGTCCCGCACCAGACGGGTGGCGCCACGCAAAAACGGAACATGCATGCAGGTCTTCAGGAGCTTGCGGGGCTCCCGGCGCATGCGCACGGAAATATCGCGGCTGGCATTGCGCACCGCGAAAACCGTATATTTGCCCACTTCCAGGCGCACGCCCTCGGATACGGGGGTGCCGCCGAAGCGCTTGAGCTTTGCCATATTTTTGCCTCCCGGGGATGAATTTGGCTTATAAAGAAAACAGACCGGCGCGCATTTCGTCGGTCTGATGAAGTTGACTTACGCGCAAAAGACAGCTAAAGCACCGGAAGGCAAAGCTTCCCGGTGCTTTGAACTGTTTACATGCCGTAGCGCTTCTTGAAGCGGTCCACGCGTCCGCCGGTGTCAACCAGCTTCTGCTTACCGGTGTAGAAAGGATGGCACTTAGAGCAGATATCTACGCGCAGTTCCTTCTTCACGGAGCCCGTCTCAAAGGTCTCGCCGCAAACGCAGCGAACGATCGTCTTGCCGTAATTCGGATGGATATTCTCTTTCATGGATTTTCACCTCACTCTAACCGGACTGTCAGATCTCCGGCGTATCTGGCATCCGATTAATCACACAAGTGGAATTATAGCACAAAACCTTTCCCGATTCAACTGTTTTCGCATGTTTTTACAAAGGATTCCCATTTTTCACAATACATAAACACCGGCGCAGAATGAAAGGCTGTATATAATAGGAAGTTTCGCCCCGCAGCGGGGAGAATAAAATAATTAACAATTTATTTCTGGCCCTCGCTATTGACAAAAAACCACTCGGGTGCTAAATTATATCCAGACGTTAGCACTCGGGTTTGTTGAGTGCTAACAGTCTGAAACCAACGAACCCGCCGGAGAGGAGGAAAATCCCATGCACTTGGATGATCGAAAATTTCTGATCCTGCAGGCCATCATTGATGATTATATCTCCACGGCCATGCCGGTGGGCTCCCGAACCATCTCCCGCAAATCGGGCGTGGGTTTTTCGCCGGCGACCATCCGAAACGAAATGAGCGATCTGGAGGAGCTGGGTTACCTGGATCAGCCCCACACCTCCGCAGGCCGCGTTCCCTCCGATAAGGCATACCGCCTGTACGTGGATAGGCTTCTGAAGGTCGGCAAGCTCTCCGAGGATGAAAGCGAGCGCATGCATGATTACATGCAGGCCCGAAGTGCGCAGGTGGACGGCGTGATCCGTTCCGCGGCGCAGGTGCTGGCGGACGCCACCCAGTATACCTCCGTTATCGTGGCCCCGAAGCTCGGAACCTTACGCATCCAGCACATCCAGCTGGTGCCCGTGGCCACCGAGACGGCGCTGATGATCATCGTCACCAACCTGGGCATCGTGAAGGATGCGGTGATCCGCGTGCCGGACGGCCTGGATGCGGACGATCTCTACTCCATCTCCCGCATGCTCACCCAGCGGCTGGCCAATAAGCCCCTGGACGCCGTGCGGCAAACCTTCTCCGAACTTCTGCGGGATACGGAAAACAACCGCAGGCTCATGGGTGAAACCCTGCGCGTGATCGAGAAGAAGCTGGAGGCGGAGGATTCCACCGAGGTGTTCATCGGCGGCAGCAGCAAGCTGCTGAATTATCCGGAGTACAGCGATGTACAGAAGGCCAAGAACTTCCTGGCGGTGCTGGAGTCCAAGGATAAGATCCGCAGGCTCATCGGCCGGGAGGGCGGCATGGAAGTGACCATCCGCATCGGCGCGGAAAATGACGTGCCGGAGATGAGCGATTGCTCCATCGTGACCGCCTGCTACAAGGTTGGCGATCTGGCCAGCGGTACCCTGGGCATCATCGGCCCCACCCGCATGAACTACAACCGCGTGATTCCGGTTCTGGAGTTCATGAGCCGGGCAATGAGCGAAATTCTTACCAACCGCAAGGCGTAAAATATCTGTCCGGGAGACTTTCCGGCGAAAGGAAGAACCATGAAAAAAAAGGACAATCAGAACGTGGCAAATGCACCCGAGGAACAGGTGCAGGAGCCGGTAGAGCAGACGGAAGCCGCCGAGCAGGCTGAACAGCAGGGCGAAGCCACCATCGAACAGTGGCAGGCTGCGCTGGAAACCGCCGTGGCCCAGAGGGATGAATATTTCGATTCCCTGCGCCGCACCCAGGCCGACTTCCAGAACTTCAAGCGCCGCAACCAGACCGCCCGCGCGGACGGCTACGAGGACGGCGTGCGCGAAGCGCTGGCAGCCATCCTGCCCAGCATCGACAATCTGGAGCGCGCCCTGGATGCAGCCGATAAAGCCGGTGCGGCAGATGGCGTGGTGGACGGCGTAAAGATGACCCTGAACACCATGATGGAAAGCCTCAAGCGCTTCGGCTTCGAAGAGGTTCCCTCCCTGGGTGAAATGTTCGATCCCGAGCTGCACAACGCAGTGATGCGCGAAGAGGGCGATGAACCCGGCAAGATTCTGGAGGTCTTCCAGAAGGGCTACCGCGTGAAGGACAAAATCATCCGATACGCAATGGTTAAGGTCTGTGCAGACTGATGCCAACTTCTTCTCACAGAGAAGTTTCATATATAAATAACACCTAAACAAGCAATCAACCACTTCATTTTCAGGAGGATATAAACATGTCTAAGATTATCGGTATTGACCTTGGTACCACCAATTCCTGCGTTGCCGTTATGGAAGGCGGCGAACCTGTTGTTATCGCAAACGCCGAAGGCGGCCGCACCACTCCTTCCGTCGTAGCATTCGCCAAGAACGGTGAGCGTCTGGTTGGCCAGGTTGCAAAGCGCCAGGCCGTTACCAACCCGGACCGCACCATCATCTCCATCAAGCGCCACATGGGCACCGATTACAAGGTGAACATCGAGGATAAGGCCTACACCGCTCCCGAAATCAGCGCCATGGTTCTGCAGAAGCTCAAGGCAGATGCTGAAGCTTATCTGGGCGAAACCGTTACCGAGGCCGTTATCACCGTTCCCGCTTACTTCTCCGATTCCCAGCG
>JAGBAU010000032.1 GCA_017938785.1 Clostridia bacterium | reverse complement strand
GTACAGCGGATAGAAGGCGTTGCCGCCCTCGATGGTGGTCATGAGGTAAGGGGAAACGTGGCTGTATTCGCCCTTGAATACCCGGGCGATGATGAAGCCCAGCAGCAGCGTCAGGCACTGCAGGCCGAACATGTAGCCCATCAGAAGCATATATTTAGGATCGACGGACAGCGTGAACGCCGCGTTGAATACGAGGATGGGCAGAAGAATCGAAAAGATCAGCTTCTTGAGGCCCGCATTGTGCTCGGCGGACAGGATGTTCTTTCTGCGGGCGAAGAAGCCCAGACCCAGCATGAATACGACGGGGATGATGACATTGAATGCGTCCATGAAACGGCCTCCCGGAATGGTGATAAACTGATTTTACCATGAACCGCACAGGGAAACCATCATGGACGGGTAAAGCATGCTTTTTTGCACAAAAAATGCAGAAATGGCTTCCATTTTGCTAAGATTTCGGTATAATATAGCTATCACTTTCCGGAGGTCTGGGGATGAACATGGATCTTCTTTCCACGGTTATGCTTAAACCTGAACAGATTGTTGTGCGCCTGCTGGCGGCCATGCTGCTGGGCGCGGTCATCGGCACCGAGCGCGAATATACCCACCGCCCGGCGGGCATGCGCACCCACATGCTGGTGGCGCTGGGCGCCTGCGCGGTGATGATCACCGGGCAGATGATCTTCTGCCAGTACTATCCCCTGGGCGCGACCCCGGATCCTGCGCGACTGGCTGCGCAGGTGATCGCGGGCGTCGGCTTCCTGGGCGCGGGCACCATATTGCGCGACGGCGCTTCCATCAAGGGCCTGACCACCGCCGCGAGCGTGTGGACCGTGGCCTGCCTGGGCGTGGCCGTGGGCGCGGGTTTGTACATCATCGCCGTGGTGGGCGTGGTTTTGATGATGGTCACCCTGGTGCTGTTTGAGCGCGTGCAGGCAAGGCTGCTCAAGCACAGGGATGTGAGCAGCACCTTCAGCGTGACCGCACGCAGCGTGACCCGCGTGATGGCCAGGATCAATGAACTGGCCGGCGCTTCCGAGGCGGTGCTCACCTTCATGGGCATGGAGACCCGGGAGGACGGCATGGAGCTGAAGTTCCGCATCAAGTTCTCCGGCCGCCACAACCAGGGCAGGGTGCACGATTTCTTCGCCGCCCTGGGCGAATGCGAGGACGTGATCGGCGTGCGCACCGAAAAGGGCGGCGTGTAAGCATAAGAATATCCCCGGCATCCTGAAATACACAGGACGCCGGGGATTCTTTTGCGCCGGGCTCAGGCGGGGCTTTTGCCGGAATTGAAGAAGAGATCGATCTTGCGCCGGGCGGTTTCTTCGTTGCAGTAGACGAAATTGAATTCTCCGCTGATCTGCATGTCCTCCACCCGGAAGGTGGCCAGGTTGCTGCGGCGCCGGGCGATGGGCTCGTAGGCGAAGGTGATGCAGTTGCCCGCCTCCACCAGCTCCATGATCACCGAAAAATTGCTGATGGACGCGCAGCTTTGGAAGGAATCAAAGGAATAGCCCCGGTCCCGCACCGCCTGTTCCAGCAGCCGCCGGGTGCCGGAACCCGTTTCGCGCAGGATGAGCCGCTCGGGGAAGAGCTGCGTGAGGGAGACGCTCCTGCCTGCGAAGGGATGGGTGCGGGCGCAGACGCCCACGAAGTTCTCCTTCTTGAACAGGTGGAAGCCGTATCTGGTTTTATCGAATATGCCTTCGATCACGGCGAAATCCAGCCGGGATTCCTCCAGCAGGGCAAGCAGGTTTTCGGTGTTGTCCACGATCATATCCAGCCGGTGATTCGGCTTTTCCAGGAAGCGGCGCACATCCCCCGCCAGCACGAATTCGCCGATGGTCTTCGTGGCGCCGATCTTCAGTTCGATGGTATCGTTATGGCCCAGCTGCTGCATCAGGTCCGCTTCGCCGGCGCGTACGCCCTCGAAGTATTTCTTCAGGAGGTCGGCGTCCCGGGTGCGGGTGAGCATCCGGCCGTCGTAGCGGAACAGCCGCACGCCGTAATGGTTCTCCAGAAAGTGGATGTGCTGGGTCACGCCCGGCTGGGTCATGTTCAGGTTTTCGGCGGTGCGCCGGTAATTCATGGTTTTGCACAGCTCAAGGAAGGTCAGCACCCGGTAATCCAGCATCCAACCGCCTCCTATAATTTGGAATTATCGAATGATAAAAATAGATAATTTGATTTTATCATAGGGCGGCTGTATAAACAACAAAAAACGACTGGAGAGCGGAAATGAAAAACTTGAAGCTGCTTTACGGGATTTTGCTTTCGGCGGCCATCGCGCTGCTGGCCTGCTGGCTGGAGAGCCTGCTGCCCATCCACCTGATCGGCTCCGCCGTGATTGCCATGTTCATCGGCATGGCGCTGAACCGTCTGCTGGGGTCCAACAGGACCTTCGCGCCGGGCATTCAGTTTACGTCCAAGAAGATACTGAAGTTTGCCATCATCCTGCTGGGTCTTTCGCTGAACATTTCAACGGTTCTGCATGTGGGCAGGATGTCGCTGACGGTGATGGTGTTCACCCTGCTGACCTGCTTCGGCGGCGGCTATTTCATCGGAAAGGCGCTGGGCCTCAACTGGAAGCTTTCCAACCTGATCTCCGCGGGCACGGGCATCTGCGGCGGTTCCGCCATTGCGGCCATCGCGCCCACCATCGACGCCAGCGACGACGATGTGGCCTACGCCATGTCCGCCACCTTCCTGTTCGATATGGTGATGATCGTGCTCTTTCCCATCATGGGCCGGGCCCTGGGCATGACCGACCAGGCCTTCGGCATCTGGGCGGGCACCGCCGTGAACGATACCTCCTCCGTGGTGGCCACGGGCTACGCCTTCTCCGAGGGCGCCGGCGATTTCGCCACCATGGTGAAGCTGACGCGCACGCTGTCCATCATTCCCACGGTGATCACCTTCGCCTTCATCCAGCTGGGCATACGCCGCAGGGAAGCAGCCGCCGCCGGCACGGCGGGCGAGTTGAAGGCCGATTTCAGCATCCGCAAAATCTTCCCCTGGTTCATCCTGGGCTTTGTGGCCATGTCGGTGGCGGCGAGCCTGTTCCCGGTTCCGGCCGCGCTGGTTGCGGGCACGAAGAAGCTGAGCAAATTCCTGATGGTGAGCGCCCTGGCGGCCATCGGCCTGAAGACCTCCTTCGCGAACCTGCGCAAATCCGGCATACGGCCCATGATCCACGGCTTTATCATCTCCGCCCTGGTGGTGATTGTGGCCCTGGTGGTGGAAATCTGCATGGGCATCGTCTGAAAAAAACATAAAAAACCGCCTGTTCCCCTGGGGGAGCGGGCGGTTTGCTTTGTCATTCGGCCTTGGAGAGGGCGATCTTCTCCGGCAGGATGGGAAGCTCCCGGTGCCATACGCCGGTGGCGCGGTAGATGGCATGGGCGATGGCCGGGGCCGGGGTGTTGATGACGATTTCGCCGATGGACTTGGCGCCGAAGGGGCCGGTGGGTTCATGGCTGTATTCGAATTCCACCTTCAGTTTGCCCATGTCCATGCGGGTGGGCAGCTTGTACTGCAAAAAGTTCGATTCGATGGGACGGCCGTTTGCATCATAGGTGACGTTTTCCATCAGCGTGTGGCCGATGCCCTGCACGATGCCGCCCTCGGTCTGGATGCGGGCCAG
>JAGBAU010000292.1 GCA_017938785.1 Clostridia bacterium | reverse complement strand
AGTCGTCGCCACCGATTATTACGAGAGCCTTGATATTTAGCTCTTCGAGGATGGTGAGACCTTTGTCGAACTGGTCGGGAGTTTCAAGTTTTGTACGGCCGGAGCCGATGATGTCGAAACCGCCGGTGTTTCTGTACTGATCGATGTACTCGTCATCAAAGATCACATAGCTGTCTTCGATCAGACCGCTGGGGCCGCCCTTGAAGCCGTACAGCTCGTTTTCCTTGCTGGTGGCCTTCAGTGCATCGTACAGGCCGCAGATAACGTTGTGGCCGCCGGGAGCCTGGCCGCCGGACAGGATAACGCCAACCTTCTGCAGCTTGGCTTCGGAGGTGTTGGCACCCTTCTGGAAGGTGATCTCGGGCTTGCCGTAGGTGTTGGGGAACAGGGCCTTGATCTTTTCCTGGTCCGCAACGCTTTCGGTAGCATTGCCGTTCTTTACGCAAATCTCGGAAATGCCGTTGCGCAGCATGCCCGGGAGCTTAGGATTGTACTGATATCTTGCGATCTGGAGAGGGGACAGTTTCATCTTAAACACTCCTTATTGTTGACTTGAGTAGTTTACTCCATATACCATTGTAGTCCATTTTCAGTTAAACGTAAACAGGAATTTGAAGTATTTTACTTTAAGAAAACAAAAGCAATGCAAACACCCATTCTTAATTTGACATTCACCCTTGGATTTGCTACAATTCATTTGTTCATCGGAGGGCAAGTCTCAGAAGAAGTTACTGCCGGATAAGATGGCGGGTGGAATACCCGCTGTTTTATCCGGCTTTTTCAAGCCTTCCGTTTCGGAGGTACATATGCAAAGCAACAACAATTTCGTACATGGAAGAATCCTCTCTCCCCTGCTGAAGTTCGCCTTGCCCGTGCTGGGCGCGCTGATTCTGCAGGCCATGTACGGTGCGGTGGACCTGCTGGTGGTGGGCCAGTTCGCCACATCTGCGGATGTATCCGCTGTATCCACCGGCAGCCAGCTGATGCACACCATCACCTTTATGATCACGGGCCTTTCCATGGGTACCACCATCCTGCTGGGCCAAAGCATCGGCGCAGGAGAGGGCAAGCGCAGCGGCGATATCATCGGCACAGCCATCTGCCTGTTCGGCGCCCTGGGCCTGCTCGCCACCATCGCCGTACCGCTGCTGGCAAGTCCCCTGTGCAGGCTGATGCACGCCCCGGAGGAGGCCTTCCGGCAAACGGTTCAGTATGTATCCATCTGTGCGGGCGGTTCGCTGTTCATTGTGGCATACAATGTTCTGGGCAGCGTGTTCCGCGGCATGGGCGATTCCCGCACGCCTTTGATGTCCGTGCTGATCGCCTGCATCGTGAACATCGCAGGCGACCTGTTCTTCGTATCCGTATGCAAAATGGGCGCCGCCGGCGCAGCGCTGGCCACCGTACTTGCCCAGGGCGTAAGCGTGATTCTATGCATGCTGATCATCCGCCGCAAAGGCATGCCCTTCCCCTTCCACAAACAGAACATCCGGCCACACGGCAGGCTCCTGGCCCGCACCCTGCAGCTGGGTACGCCCATCGCGCTGCAGGATCTGCTGGTGAGCATCTCCTTCCTGGTCATCCTGGCCATCGTCAACAGCCTGGGCCTGGTCGCCTCGGCAGGTGTGGGCGTAGCCGAGAAGCTCTGCGCCTTCATCATGCTGGTGCCCTCCGCCTTCTCCCAGAGCCTTTCCGCCTTCGTCGCACAGAACATCGGCGCGGGCCAAGCCCGCCGTGCGCGCAGGGCCATGGTTTACGGCATGGCCGCTTCCTTCCTACTGGGCTGCATCATGGCCTGGGCGGCCTATTTCCATGGTGAAGCACTGGGTTCCATCTTTGCACGCGATGCGGAAGTGATCGCCGCCGGCGCAAGCTATCTGAAGGCCTATGCCATCGATACCCTGCTGGTCAGCTTCCTGTTCTGCTTCATCGGCTACTTCAACGGCTGCGGCAGCACCACATTCGTCATGCTGCAAGGGCTCATCGGCGCCTTCGGCGTACGCATCCCCGTGTCCTGGCTCATGAGCCGACAGGCGGACGTCACGCTGTTCAAAATCGGTCTGGCAACCCCCTGCTCCACAGTTGTGCAGATTCTGATATGCATTTTCTACTTTTACCGGCTGCGCAGGAAGCAAAAAAACACACAATAAACCCAATCCACAGGAACTCTTTCCTGCGGATTTTCTTTTTCATTTGCAGAATAAATCCTATACATTCATGCTTTTTGCCTTTTTCAGCCAAATATTAGCACAATAGTGCCAATCGCTTGCTCAAGCTTATTTTGCCATGATAAAATGACCTTACAACCTTAACTTGAAAGCGAGGTGAAGTTCATGCAGCATACGCACACGCCAACGGATGAAACCCTGAGAGAGATTCGTGAACATGGCAGCCTGCGCTATCCCATTGAATTTTACCGCAATATCTACAGCCCGGCAAGCCTCACCTCCACCGCCATGCACTGGCACCGGGAGTACGAGCTGGTCTACATGGAGAAGGGCTCGCTTAACTGCCAAATCTGCTGCAAGCAGTTCACCTTAAATGAAGGGCAGGTTCTCTGGGTTGCCCCAGGCATCCTGCACGGATATGAATATGAAACCAACGCCCAGGCTGTAAGTTTCCTCTTCCTGCCGGAGCTCTTTGCCGCAGAGGGCAGCCTGCTTTATGAGCGCTTCGTGCAGCCCCTGCGCATCCTGAATGCGGAATACTGCATCATGGATGGTTCCAAGTTCTGGCACAATGAAGGCACGGAACTGGTGCGCTCCATGATTTCCATCTGGGATTCCAATCCCGAAACCCGAGAACTGGATATTCAGTCGTTGACGGTGCGCTTCTGGTCGCTTCTATTCCGCAACCGCGACGGACTGGTCACCGGCAATACCTCCGAGGCAACGATGCGCATGCAGGCGCGCTACATCGCCATGACGGAATTTATCGCCCAGCACTACCGCGAGAAGCTGATGCTGGAGCAGATCGCCCGTGCAGCAAACATCAGCCGCAGCGAAGCCCTGCGTTGCTTCCGCACCCTCGCAGGCCAGACGCCCGTGGAATACCTGCTGAATCATCGGCTTCGCCAGGCCCAGCGCATGCTCATCTCCACAGAGAAGAGCATCACCGAGATTGCCTGCGCATCCGGCTTTGAAAGCGTCGCCTACTTCGACCGCGTATTCCGCCGCGTATTCGGATGCACGCCCCGTCAAATGCGCCGCAAAGCTTTGAACCAGATATAGAAATTTACTTGCAACCTGTACAAATATCTCCTATAATAGACTCATATGATATGACATTTGGAGGGAAGATCATGGAAAAATCCAAGGTTTATTTCACGGATTTCCGTGTTGCCGTTGGCAGCTCCGGCCTGACCGGCAAACTCAAAAAGCTGATGGAAATGGCCGGCATCGGCCAGATTGATATGGACGGCAAGTTTGTCGCCATCAAGATGCACTTCGGCGAGCTGGGCAACCTGAGCTTCCTGCGCCCCAACTATGCCCGCGCCGTTGCAGACATGGTCAAGGATATGGGCGGCAAGCCTTACCTCACCGACTGCAACACCATGTATCCCGGCAGCCGCAAGAACGCCCTGGAGCACCTGGAATGCGCATGGGAAAACGGCTTCACTCCCCTGACCGTGGGCTGCCCCATCCTCATCGGCGACGGCCTGAAGGGTACCGACGATATCGCAGTACCCGTCAACGGCGGCGAATACATCAAGGAAGCCTACATCGGCCACGCCATCATGGATGCAGACGTTTTCCTGAGCCTGACCCACTTCAAGGGCCATGAGATGACCGGCTTCGGCGGAACCATCAAGAACATCGGCATGGGCTGCGGCTCCCGTGCGGGCAAGAAGGACCAGCACTCCAGCGGCAAACCCACCGTCATCGCTCCCCTGTGCCGTGGCTGCAGACGCTGCCAGCGCGAATGCGCCAACAACGGCCTGGAGTTCGACGCCGCCACCAAGAAGATGCGCGTGAACGCCGACAACTGCGTAGGCTGCGGCCGCTGCCTGGGCGCCTGCAACTTTGACGCCATCGACTTCGTTCAGGACAACGCTCCCGACGATCTCAACCGCCGCATGGCCGAATACGCCAAGGCAGTTGTGGACGGCCGTCCCAACTTCCACGTATCTCTGGTCTGCGATATCTCCCCCAACTGCGACTGCCACAGTGAGAACGATGCACCCATCCTGCCCAATATCGGCATGTTTGCATCCTTCGATCCCATCGCACTGGATCAGGCCTGTGCAGACGCCTGCCTGAAGGCTGAGCCCATCGCCAACAGCCAGCTGGGCGACAACATGCGCAAGCCCAACTTCTTCGATTTCCGCGATCACTTCAAGAACACCAAGCCCAACATCGAATGGAAGAGCTGTCTGGAGCACGGTGAAAAGATCGGCCTGGGCACCAGAGATTACGAACTCATCGTCATGAAGTAAAACAAAAGCCGCTCCCGAAAGGGAACGGCTTTCTTTTGCATAAAACACCTTCCGGAGCAATTCCGGAAGGTGTTTGTCTTTAGCTTTCGCCCAGGTAGGCCTTGCGGACGCGGTCGTCCTCGGCCAGCTCGTGTGCATCGCCGGTCATGGAAATGGAACCGGTTTCCAGCACGTAAGCGCGGTGGGCAACAGACAGTGCCATGCGGGCATTTTGCTCAACCAGCAGGATGGTGGTGCCGGCTGCGTTGAGTTCCTTGATGATATCAAAGATCTGCTCAACCAGGATGGGAGCCAGACCCATGGACGGTTCGTCCAGCATCAGCAGCTTCGGCTTGGACATGAGCGCACGGCCCATGGCCAGCATCTGCTGTTCGCCGCCGGACAGGGTGCCGGCGACCTGCTTATAGCGCTCCTTCAGGCGGGGGAAACGCTTGTATACATCTGCGATACCGGGCTCAATTTCGCTCTTATCGCGGGTGTAACCGCCCATTTCCAGGTTTTCCTCAACCGTCATCTGCAGGAAGATGCGGCGGCCTTCCGGACACAGTGCCATGCCGTGGGAGACGATCTTGTTGGCGGGAACACCGATGATGTTCTGGCCTTCAAACTCGATCTTGCCGCTCTTGGGCTTGAGCAAACCGGACACGGTGTTCAGCGTGGTGGACTTGCCTGCGCCGTTTGCGCCGATCAGGGTTACGACCTCGCCCTCGTTTACTTCGAAGGATACGCCCTTGATGGCGTGGATGCTGCCGTAATAGACATGGAGGTTTTCAACCTTCAGCAAAGTGCTCATGCGTTACTCTCCTTCTGCTTGCCCAGATAGGCCTCGATAACTGCAGGATTCTTCTGAATCTCTTCAGCGGTGCCCTTGGCAATGATGCGGCCGTAGTTCAGTACGGCGATACCCTCGCAGATACCCATGACCAGCTTCATATCGTGCTCGATGAGCATGATGGCGATCTGGAAGGTATCGCGAATCTTGCGGATGTTGGCCATCAGTTCAGCGGTCTCGGAGGGGTTCATGCCGGCGGCGGGCTCGTCCAGCAGCAGCAGGGACGGCTCGGTAGCCAGGGCGCGAACGATCTCCAGGCGGCGCTGTGCACCGTAGGGCAGGGAACCTGCCTCATGGCCTGCCAGATCCTGCATGTCAAAGATGGACAACAGATCCAGCGCCCGCTCGTGCATCTTCTTTTCGTTCTTCCAGTAGCCGGGAAGACGGAGGATGCCGCTGATGGTGGAATACTTCTGGGAATTGTGCAGGCCGATTTTGACGTTGTCCTCAACGGTCAGGTTGGAGAACAGACGGATATTCTGGAAGGTACGGGCGATACCGGCACGATTCACCTGCACGGTATTCATGCGGGAAGTTTCCTTACCGTTGAGCAGGATGGTACCGTGGGTGGGCTGGTATACCTTGGTCAGCAGGTTGAAGACGGTGGTCTTGCCTGCGCCGTTGGGGCCGATCAGACCGGCGATTTCGGTCTTACCGATGGTCAGGTTGAAATCATCAACCGCCTTCAGGCCGCCGAACTCGATGCCCAGGTGGCGCGCTTCAAGTACGGGAGTTGCGTAAAGGTCGCGCTCCGGAATGATACCCGCGCTGGGGATCGGAACCATTTTCTGCTTCTGATAACTCATGCCTGCGCACCTCCTTCGCTCTCGTCTTTCTT
>JAGBAU010000291.1 GCA_017938785.1 Clostridia bacterium | reverse complement strand
TCAACGGCTGCGAGTGCGAACCCCGCCTGACCGCCGACCACCGCGTGCTGCTGGAGTATGCAGACGACGTGGTTTATGGCCTGAAGATCATGATCAAGTGCGTGGGCGCTGAGAAGGGCATCATCGTCATCGAAGACAACAAACCCGACGCCATCGAACTTCTGCAGGAGAAGGTCGAGGACATCGACAACATCGAGGTTGTGGTTGCCAAGACCAAGTATCCCCAGGGCGCTGAAAAGATGCTGATCAAGCGCGTGATGGGCCGCCAGGTTCCCAGCGGCGGACTGCCCGCCGATGTTGGCTGCGTGGTCGGCAATATCTCCACCACCAAGGCCATCGCCGACGCCATCAAGACCGGCATGCCGCTCATCGAGCGCGTGACCACCGTCACCGGCGAGCACATCAAGAATCCCGGCAACTTCATCGTGAAGATCGGTACCATCGCCCAGGAGCTGGTTGACTACTGCGGCGGCCTGGTCGGCGAAGACATCACCATCAAGGCCGGCGGCCCCATGATGGGCTTCGTGCAGAAGGATTTGCAGGCCCCGATCATGAAGGGCAGCAACGGCATCATCGCCATCGATACCGACCACAGCGAAGAACAGAGCTGCATCAAGTGCGGCCGCTGCGTGGACGTTTGCCCCATGGAGCTCAAGCCCCTGTACTTCTCCAAGTACGCGGATGCTGAAAACTGGGAGGGCATGAAGGCAGAAAATGTTATGGACTGCCTGGAGTGCCGCTGCTGCGAGTACATCTGCTCCAGCAAGATCCCGCTGGTGACCAAGATCAAGGCTGGCAAGGCCGCAGTAAGGGGGATGAAGTAAGATGTTGATTACCGAGATGAAGGCAAAAGACGCCCTGCTTCCCCTGATTGACGGCAAGGTATTCGTGATCAACTGCCACGGCTGCAAGGAAGTTCACTTCGGCGAGCTGGAAGCCAACGCCTTCCAGAAGGAGCTGAAGGAAGCCGGCAGGCTGACCGGCATTTTCACCACCGATTATATCTGCAATCCCGAAAACCTGAAGCTGCGCCTCTCCTACCACCAGGCGGAGATCGACGCGGCCGACATGGTGCTGGTGTTCTCCTGCGGCGTCGGCGTACAGACCGTCGCGGAGATGCTGGGCAGCAAGAAGGTCTGCGCCGCGTGCGACACCTATCCCCTGCCCGGCGGCCAGGGCGTTACCCCCCTGGAGTACGACTGCAAGCAGTGCGGCGAATGCTACCTGAACATCACCGGCGGCATCTGCCCCATCACCGCCTGCTCCAAGAGCCTGGTCAACGGCCAGTGCGGCGGCAGCAAGGACGGCAAGTGCGAGGTTGACCCCAGCATGGAATGCGGCTGGGAGCGCATCATGCGCAGACTCAAGCAGGTGGGCCGCCTGGATGCACTCAAGTGCCCCATCCAGGTTCGCAACTACGCCACCGACGACGAAGTTTCCAAGTAAAAGGAGATAATTGATATGAGAATTACTGACCGCTTTGAAGCAGGCGAATTTGTCGTTACCGCAGAAGTAGGCCCGCCTAAAGGATTCCACCTTGAGCATCTGGTTGCCGAAGCCAAGGAATACCTGAGCGGCATCACCGCCGTAAACGTCACCGATAACCAGTCCTCCGTCATGCGCCTGGGCTCCCTGGCCACCTGCAAGATTCTGAAGGACAATGGCCTTACCCCCATCTACCAGCTGACCTGCCGCGACCGCAACCGCATCGCACTGCAGTCTGACCTTCTGAGCGCCGCAGCTCTTGGCATCGATAACATCCTGTGCCTGACCGGCGACCACACCAAGATGGGCGACCATCCCCAGGCCAAGCCCGTTTTCGACCTGGACAGCGTAAGCCTTCTGCACACCGTGTGCCAGCTGGAAAAGGGCGTTGACCTGGGCGGCAACGAGCTGGTTGGCGAAGCACCCAAGTTCGCCAAGGGCGCAGTTGTATCCCCCTGCAGCGACAGCGTCGATGCACAGCTTGCCAAGATGGAGCGCAAGGTTATGGCCGGCGCCGACTACTTCCAGACCCAGGCCGTTTACGAGCCCGAGAAGTTCATCGAGTTCATGGAGAAGGCCAAGCAGTTCGGCAAGCCCGTTCAGCTGGGCATCGTCATCCCCAAGAGCGCGGGCATGGCAAAGTTCATGAACAAGAACGTCGCCGGCATCCATGTACCGGACGACATGATCGAAGAGCTGGCCGCCGATAAGGAAAAGGCAAAGCTCGGCATCACCGGCGTTGAAATCGCAGCCCGCCTGATCAAGGCATGCAAGCCCTACTGCCAGGGCGTGCACATCATGGCCCTGGGCTGGGAAGCCAAGGTTCCGGAGATCCTGAAGCTGGCCGGCATTTAAAGCCAAGCAAGAATCCCATCCGAAAAATCGGGTGGGATTTTTTTGCGTTTGGGTGATACAAATCGCCAAAATTGGGTATATATAAGCAAAAGAAAGTAAGGAGGACTCGATTATGAGACTGAAAGACAAAGTAGCCATCATCACCGGCGGCAGCCGCGGAATTGGGTTCGCCACCGCAGATAAATTCCTGCAGGAGGGCGCAACCGTCATCCTGACCGCCAGCAGCCCCGAAACCGCCGAAAAGGCGGTTGCAAAGCTTCAGGCCAAATACCCCGAGGCCACCGTGGCCGGCATCAGCCCCGATCTTTCCTCGCTGGAATCCGTGCGCGAAGCCTTCCGGGAGGCCACCGGCAGGTACGGCTGCGTGGATATCCTGGTGAACAACGCGGGCGTTTCCGAAAGCACCCCCTTCACCGAGTACACCGAGGAGACCTTCGACAAGGTCATGGACCTGAACGTCAAGGGCGTGTTCAACGCCACCCGCGCCGCCAGCGAATGCATGATCGCCCGGGGCAGCGGCGTGATCCTGTCCACCTCCAGCATGGTTTCCATCTCCGGCCAGCCCAGCGGCTTTGCCTACCCGGCCAGCAAGTTCGCCGTGAACGGCCTGACCATCTCCCTGGCCCGTGAGCTGGGCCCCAAGGGCATCCGCGTCAACGCCGTGGCGCCGGGCATCATCGAAACCGATATGATGAAGGCCGTGCCCAAGGAAATCATCGACCCCATGATCGCCCGGGTTCCCCTGCGCAGGCTGGGCCAGCCGGAGGACATCGCCAACGCCTTCGTGTTCCTCGCCAGCGACGAGGCCAGCTACATCACCGGCGTGGTGCTCAGCGTGGACGGCATGGCGAGAGCCTGACCGGGAGGTGACACTATGGCACTGTTTGATTTCTTCCGACCGAAGATCGATTCCGGCGTGGATGAATACGCCGCCACCCCCGGCGCAGTGCTGCTGGATGTGCGTTCCCCCGGAGAATTCCGTAGGGGCCGCATCCCGGGCAGCACCAACGTGCCGCTGCAAAACATTGACGTTGTGGAGGATGTAATCGCGGATAAGCAGGTACCCCTGTTCGTCTATTGCCACTCCGGGTCCCGCAGCTCCCGGGCTGTGGGCGCCCTGATGGATATGGGTTTCACCAACGTGCGCAACCTGGGCGGTATCGCCGCCTATACGGGAGCCGTGGAGGTGTGACCCGCGATCTTCTCTTTTTTCTCTCTTAAAGGGGGCGGCTTCGGCCGCCTCCGCTTCTTGATTTTGGGGAAAAAGAGACTATAATAAAGGTACAGACGGGAGGTACAGGGCATGGTGTTGGTTTGGATACCGGCGATACTGCTGGGAATTTGCTATATTACATACAGGATGGCCTTTTATGTCTCTCCCCGGCAGCGGGACAGGGGCATTCCCCTGCCCGGCGGCGAGCAGTACGCCGCAGTGAAGCACATCACCCGCCCGTTGATGGACGAAATGGCGGGGCTGCCCTATGAGCGTGTGAGCATTCGCGCCCACGACGGACTGATCCTGACGGGCCGTTACTACCACCAAAGCGACGGCGCGCCA
This sequence comes from Clostridia bacterium, assembly GCA_017938785.1. Next base: position 959 of record JAGBAU010000291.1, on the reverse strand, counting down.
TTGCAGATTCAGTTCCACGGCTACAGGGGCAGCCCCGAACGGGATTTCTGCGGCGGGCACAAGCTGGCAAGGAGGCTGAACCAGAACACATTGGTTGTAGACCAGCGCGCCCACGGCGAGAGCGACGGCTGCACCATTTCCTTCGGTGTGAAGGAACGGTTGGACTGCCTCTCCTGGATTGAGTATGCCACATCAAAACGGACAAAAACGGACAGCTTTGGAAAAAAGCCCGATATTTTTCTGACGGGCGTTTCCATGGGCGCGGCCACGGTGATCATGGCGGCCGGCCTGGATTTGCCGGAGAATGTAAAGGGCGTCATCGCCGACTGCCCCTATTCCTCGCCGGAAAAGATCATCGCCAAGGTGTGCCGGGACATGCACCTTCCCCCGGCCGTCGTCATGCCCTTCATCCGCATGGGCGCGCGCATCTTCGGCGGTTTCCACCTGAACGCCGCCGATGCAGTCGAGGCCGCAAAGCATGCGAAGGTGCCCATCCTCATCCTCCACGGCGAGGACGACCGCTTCGTGCCCTGCGAGATGAGCGCCGAGATCGAAAAAGCCAACCCGGCCATGGTGCGCAGGTACACCTTCCCCGGCGCAGGCCACGGCCTGAGCTACGTGGTGGACGCGCCCAGGTACGAGCGCCTGGTGAAGGAATTCATAGACGAATGTTTGAAGCCATAAAAAAAGCCCCCGCAAGGGGGTTTTTATTGTCTCAGCCCACGGTCAGGCTGGGGGCGGCGTAGACGCGGGCGGCCATTTCGCTGTCCAGCATGTACAGGCTGCGGGGATCGCTGCCGTAGAGCTCGAACTTCTTGATCAGGCTGTCGGCGGTGTTTTCCTCCTCGGCCTGCTCCTTGACGAACCAGTCCAGGAACTGCATGGTGCGGAAATCGCGCACGTTGTAGGCGGCTTCGTAGATATCGTGGATCAGGCTGGTGACATACTGCTCGTGCTTC
>JAGBAU010000290.1 GCA_017938785.1 Clostridia bacterium | reverse complement strand
TCGGAGATGTTGAGCACGGCGCTCACGGAGGGATGGAACTTGGAGGAGGTCTCCATCATAAAGGAGGAGATTTCGCAAACGGTCACATCCCCCGGCTTCATGCCGGATACTGCACCGGAATAGGGCGTGCCGATGTTGCCCACCACGTGGGTACGCTTGCCGGCATTTTTGAAAATTTCGCCCAGTAGAGTGACAGTGGTGGTCTTGCCGTTGGTGCCGGTGATGGCCAGCAGACTGCCGGTGGATTCACGGTAGGCGTATTCAATCTCGCCCATGACCTCCACGCCCGCCTCCTTTGCGACGGCGAACACGGGATGGGTCAGCGGGATGCCGGGGCTGACGATCAGGATGTCCATGCCGGAAAGCTGTTTCTGGGGTTCCTTTTCGCCCAGGCACAGCTTCGCGCCCCTGCGTTCAATTTCATCCAGCGCGCCCTTGAAGGCGTCCTTTTCCTTGGAATCACAGGCCAGAACCTCCCAGCCGCGCTCCAGCAGCAGGCCGCACACGGCGATACCGCTGCGCGCAAGGCCCAGAACCATAGCTTTTTTGGACATAGTTGTTTGCTCCCTTCGGAAGATTTCGGAAAGGGCGGCAGTTGCACCGAATATTCGCAGCAACCACCGCCCCTTGAGTATTTACCTGAAAAATTATGCCACGAAGCCCAGCAGGGCCAGCAGGCACAGACCGGCGGTGGTGATGTAATACATGGTCACCACGCGGGTTTCCGGCATGCCGGAGAGTTCAAAGTGATGGTGCAGAGGCGCCATCTTGAAAACGCGGCGGCCTGCGCCGTACTTCTTCTTGGTGTACTTGAAGTAACCAACCTGGATGATATCCGAAACGCTGGATGCGAACATTGCGATTGCAATGATGGGCAGCAGCAGGGACAGGCGAGTGACGGTGGTCATGCCAACCAGTGCGCCGCCGATGAAGAAGGAGCCGACGTCGCCCATGAACACGCGTGCGGGATGTGCGTTGAAGCGCAGAAAGCCCATCAGCGTGCCGGCCATGGCTGCGGCAAAGATGGCGGTGTTGAGCAGGTTGGAGCTGTTTGCACCGTTCACAGCCGCCATGCACAAGCAGATGATCATCATGGTGATGAAGTTGATCATGCTGCAGCCGGAGAGCAGACCGTCCAGGCCGTCCAGCAGGTTGGCGGAATTGACGGTGCCCACCATGACGAAGACCATCACCGGAATGTAGAACCAACCCAGGTTCCATTCCACATTGAAGAAGGGAACGGTGAGGCTGGAGCCGATGGTATCACTGTTGTAGGCCCAGATGGCCAGCGCGACGGAGATCACCAGCTGGGGCACGATCTTCTGCATGGGAGTGAGGCCCAAACTTCTCTTGAGCTTGACCTTGATGAAATCGTCCACGAAGCCGATCAGGCCGAAGCCCAGGGCGCTGATGAGGATCATCAGGGAATAATCGAAACGGGTATCATTGTAGGCAAATGCCAGAGCCGCGATCAGCGCGGGGATGGCAAAGATGATGCCGCCCATGGTGGGGGTACCCTGCTTTTTCTTATGGGATTCGGGGCCGAGGTCATAAATGGTCTGGCCGAACTTCAGTTTCTTCAGCCACGGAATCATAATCGGACCGCAGACGAGGGTCATCGCAAAAGCGGCGATGATCGTCCAGATCAATCTCTGCATCTTCTGTTCCCTCCAAATGTATTACCTGAATTTAGCAGCCTTCCCGGATTTCCTTGAGCAGCTCCGCCACCACGATCTTCTCATTGAAGGGGTAGCGCACGCCCTTGATCTCCTGGTAGGTTTCATGGCCCTTGCCCGCCAGCACCACCACATCGGAGGGCTTGGCAAACTGCAGGGCATATTTGATGGCTTCGCGGCGGTTTTCAATCACCACGTATTCGCACTCGGTGCCACGGATGCCCTCTTCGATATCGTGCAGGATGTCCATGGGCTCCTCGCTGCGGGGATTGTCGCTGGTGAGAATGCAGTAATCCGAAAGCTCGCCGGCGATTTCGCCCATCATGGGGCGCTTGGCGCTGTCTCGGTTGCCACCGCAGCCGAACAGGGCGATCATGCGGCCCTTGCAGGTCTGGCGCACAGCCTTCAGGATATTCTCCAGGCTGTCCGGAGAATGGGCGTAGTCCAGGATCACACGGTAAGGCGTACCGGTTTCCAGCAGCTCAATGCGGCCGGGAACGGCGCGCACATCTTCAAGGCCGCGGCGAATTTCTTCCTCAGTGATGCCCAGCTGGATGCAGATACCCGCCGCCAGCAGCGCATTGTACACATTGAAGATGCCCGCCAGCTTCAGCGCCACGGAGACGCGGAAATGCTTGTGCCAGGTCATCAGGAAGTTGGTGCCGCACTCGCTGATTTCGATATCGTTGGCATAGACGTCGCTTCCTTCACGGATGCCCACGCGCAGGGCTTCGCGGCCCAGCCTGGTCATGCCCTTGCCCACGCGGTCGTCATCCAGGTTGTAGACCAGCTTATCGGTCATGCAGGCGTCGAAGAAGCGCATCTTGCAATCGAAGTAGCTGTCCATGGAATCGAAGAAATCCAGGTGGTCCTGGCTGAAGTTGGAGAATGCGCCAACCTCAAACTTGATTCCGGCCAGGCGGTCCAGCGCCAGTGCATGGGCCGAAACCTCCATGATGACATACTCCACACCCGCGTCGGCCATCCTGGCCAGCATGGCCTGGGTATCCACCGGATCAGGGGTAGTGAGCTTGGCGGGAATGGTTTCATCGCCGATCATGGAGCAAACGGTACCGATCAGGCCAACCTTCTTGCCCGCTTCCTCAAGGATGGACTTGATCAGGAAGCTGGTGGTGGTCTTGCCCTTGGTGCCGGTGATGCCGATCAGGTGCATCTTATCGGCAGGATTTCCATGGAACTGGGCGGCCACATAGGAAATGGCGAGGCGCACATCCTCCACAACCACCTGGGGCACATCCAGATCCAGTTCATGGTCCACCAGCAGCGCCGCAGCGCCGCTCTCAACGGCCTGGGGCGCAAACTTATGCGCATCCATGCGCAGACCGGGCGTGCAGATGAACAGATCACCCTTCTGCACCTTTCTGGAATCTATGCAAATATTATTTATCTCGGTATTCTGATCTCCGATAATCCGAACCTTGCCTGGGACAGTCCCGGTCAAAACATTCAGCTTCATTCGGCATCCCCCTGTAAATTTCTGAAAAGAGCTATAAACTCACGGCAGTTCAAAGCGCACAGCCACACTGGTGGTCGGCAGAACGGCCTCTCCGGCAGCCGGCGCCTGACTTACTGCCAGTCCGCTGCCCTCCATCTGCATCTTCAGCCCGTAGGACCGGAGCACCCGGTTGGCTTCGAGTACAGATAAACCCGACACATCGGGTATTGTAACCTTATTATTATCGCTTATGTCTGTTAAGTTGTCAACATACAGCATCATTAAAGATCCCTGCGCCATGGAAGCTCCCGCAGCGGGCAGCTGGTTCACCACCCTACCGCCTTCGCCGTCGAACACGCAGTCGAGCTTTGCATCCTTCACGGCGGCTGCAGCGTCGCTGAGATTCATACCCGTCACATCGGGCACGATCACCTGCACGGCCTCCTCCCCCTCCACCTGCGGCGCAATGCCCAGGTACATGAGGGATTGTTCCAGGATGTCCTTTGCGTAGGGTGCGGCGGTAACGCTGCCGAAATCTACGGCCACATCCGCTTCCTCCACGATCACCAGCACGGCGATTCTCGGATCATTGATGGGCGCGAAGCCCACGAAGGAACCGATATGC
>JAGBAU010000289.1 GCA_017938785.1 Clostridia bacterium | reverse complement strand
GCTGATGACAAGGCCTTCCGCGAGAAGTTTGCAGAGGTGAAGTTCTACAACAAGCTGCGCCTGACCGACCGTGTGCGCCGCCTGCAGGGCATCGAAATGAACCCCGAGAGCATGTTCGATACCCAGGCAAAGCGCCTGCACGAGTATAAGCGCCAGCTGATGAATGCCCTGGGCATGCTGATGCTGTACAACAAGATCGATGAGGATCCCAACTTCGTGATCCCGCCCAAGACCTTCATCTTCGGCGCAAAGGCAGCTCCCGGCTATGCACGCGCAAAGCTGACCATCAAGCTGATCAACGCCATCGCTGAACTGGTGAAGAAGCATCCCCGCGCCTCCAAGATGATGAACGTGGTGTTCCTGGAGAACTACTGTGTATCCGCTGCCGAGGTTCTGATGCCCGCCACCGAAGTTTCCGAGCAGATTTCCACCGCAGGTAAGGAAGCCAGCGGCACCGGCAACATGAAGTTCATGATGAACGGCGCCCTGACCATCGGTACCATGGACGGCGCAAACTGCGAAATCTTCGATGCAGTCGGCGCAGACAACATCTACATCTTCGGCCTGCGTGCAGACGAAGTGGAGATGAGCTACTCCACCTATCGCTCCAGCGAAATCTTCGAAACCAATGCTGCCATCCGCAAGGTGCTCACCCAGCTGATCGACGGCACCCTGTCTCCCGAATATCCCCGCATGTTCCAGGAGATCTATCATGGCCTGCTGTTCGGCGATAACGGCGGCATGCCCGATCCCTACTTCGTGCTCAAGGACCTGCCGGCCTACATGACCGCTCAGAACCAGATCTCCCGCGATTACACCGATAAGGATCTGTGGCTGAAGAAGGCCGTTTTGAACACCGCCTGCTCCGGCGTGTTCGCAGCTGACCGCACCATCAACGAATACAACGACAAGATCTGGCATCTCAAGCCGCTGAACCTGTAATTATGAATTTTTTTCACGATTCCCGTTCTGAACAGTATCGCAAGCCTGCCGGCGCACTTCCCTGCGCCGGCAAGGTTCGTCTGCGTGTGTTGGCAGAGGGTCTGACCAACATCACCCTGCGCGCATGGTGGGATAACGCCGAGTACCGCTGGTACATGCGCCGCCTGGATAACAACATGTATGAATACGAAGTGGACGTGCCGGAAAAGGCGGGTCTGCTTTGGTATTATTTCATCGGCACCGATGAAAAGGGAAATACCTGGTACCTGGGCAACGCCCGCGATGGTTTCGGCGGAGAGGGCAGCGTTGAAAAGACCGAGCCCGCCTCCTTCCAGATCACTGTGTATGATCCCGCCTACCGCACCCCCGAATGGATGCGCGAAAGCGTGATGATGCAGATCTTTGTGGACCGCTTCAACAATGCCGGCGGCAAGGACATCAACAACCTGCCCTTCGGCAGCTATTATCATGCCCAGTGGGACGATGATCCCTCCCTGGTGCTCAATGACAGACGCGGAAACTGCTCCGCCAACGATTTCTTTGGCGGCAACCTGAAGGGCGTTGAGGAAAAGCTGGACTACATCCAGAGCATGGGCGTACAGGCGCTGTACTTCAATCCCATCTTCAAGGCCAGCAGCAACCACAAGTACGATACCGGCGATTACATGCAGATCGACCCCACCTTCGGCACCGAGGAGGACTTCAAGCACCTCTGCGCCGAGGCGAAGAAGCGCGGCATGCACATCGTCCTGGACGGCGTGTTCAGCCATACCGGCGACAACAGCGTATATTTCGACCGCTACGGCAATTACGGCGGCAAGGGCGCCTACAACGATCCCCAGAGCCCCTACCGCAGCTGGTATACCTTCAGCAACTGGCCGGACGACTACGTTTCCTGGTGGGGCTTCAAAACCCTGCCCAACGTAAACGAAGAGGATCCGGCATTCAAGTCCTTTATCATCACCGGCAAGGACAGCGTGATTGAGCACTGGATGAAGGCGGGCGCAACCGGCTGGCGTCTCGACGTGGCCGATGAGCTGCCCATGGAATTCATTCGTGACCTGCGCAAGCGTGAAAAAGGCATCGATCCCGACGCCGCCCTCATCGGCGAGGTTTGGGAGGATCCCAGCAACAAGGTTGCATACGGTGAGGTTCGCTGCTATTGCACCGGCGATACCCTGGACGCCGCCATGAACTATCCCCTGCGCGAAGCAATTCTCGGCTTCCTGCTGGGCAAGTTCAACTCCAAGGGCTTCATCCGCCGCCTGGAATGCTATCGTGAAAACCAGCCTACGCAGTTCTTCTACAGCCAGATGAACCTGCTTTCCAGCCATGACCGCCCCCGCGCACTGGCGGTTCTCGCCGATGTGGGCAACATGGAGCCGGAGCGCAAGTACCGCTATCCCATCGAGCTGGAGCCGGAGCAGTATGATCACGGCAAGCGCCGCCTGATCGCGGCCTGGAACCTGATCTGCGCCATGCCCGGCATGCCCTGCATCTACTACGGCGATGAGGCCGGCATGTACTCCATGTCCGATCCCTACTGCCGCGGCACCTATCCCTGGGGCAAGGAAGATAAGGAACTGCTCGCCGCTTTCCGCAAGGCAAGTCAGTGGCGCAACGCTTCCCGTGCCCTCAAGACCGGCGATATGAAGCTCATCGCTGCCGGCGAGGACGTGGTGATCGTGGAGCGCAGCATCATGGGCGGCAAGGACGTCTTTGGCAAGAAGGCCAAGAACGAAACCTGTGCCCTGGCTGTGAACCGTGCCCGCAAGTCCCGCTGGGTGGAATACAATGGTAAGACCGTGGAGATTCCTGCCGAATCCGCCATGGTACTGCTGTAAAGAAACCGAAAATTTTTTGAAACAGGGCGCGCTCATGCTGAAAAATCTTCCGTGATTTACAGTATAAGCGCACTTTTGTTTTGACAATGCACTGCCATATGTGTTAAAATGGTAAAAATATTTTTTGTAGAGGGGAAATTTTTGTGAAAGAAAGAGAACGTCTATCGTCCCGACTGGGATTCATCCTGCTGAGTGCAGGCTGCGCCATCGGCTGCGGCAACGTTTGGAAGTTCCCGTGGATGGCCGGTCAGTACGGCGGCGGCGGCTTCGTTGCCATTTATGTGCTGTGCCTGATCCTGCTGGGCCTGCCTGTCATGGTTATGGAATTTGCGCTGGGCCGCGCTTCTCAGGCCAGCCCGGTCAAGATGTATCAGAAGCTTGAAAAGCCCGGCCAGAAATGGCACATTCATGGCTACCTGGCTATGCTGGGCAACTTCTGCCTGATGGCCTTCTACACCACCGTAGCAGGCTGGATCACCTACTACTTCTGGAAGTTCCTTACCGGCTCCACCGCCGACCTGGGCTTCGTATCCATGATCACCAACCCGGGCATCAATGTGGGCTTCATGGCCATCGTGGTCATCCTTGGCTTCATCGTCCTCAGCTTCAACCTGCAGGGCGGCCTTGAGCGTGTGACCAAGTACATGATGGTTGCGCTGCTCATCCTCATGATCGTTCTGGCCATCAACAGTGCTACCCTGTCCGGTGCGGCAGAGGGCCTGAAGTTCTACCTGCTGCCCGATCTTTCCAAGATCAACGGCCAGGTTGTTGTAGGCGCCATGAACCAGGCGTTCTTCACCCTGAGCCTGGGCATCGGTTCCATGGCCATCTTCGGTTCCTACATTGACAAGGAACGTTCCCTGATGGGTGAATCCGTGAACGTCATCATCCTGGACTCCTTCGTGGCCATCATGGCCGGCCTGATCATCTTCCCCGCCTGCACCACCTACGGCGTGGAAGTCAATGCGGGTCCGTCCCTGCTGTTTGATACCATGGCAACCGTGTTCAACAACATGGCAGGCGGCCGCCTCTGGGGCTCCCTGTTCTTCCTGTTCATGATCTTCGCAGCATTCTCCACTGTTCTCGCCGTATTTGAGAATATCCTGGCCTGTGTGCGTGAAATCTTCGACTGGAACCGCAAGAAGGGATGCATCGTATGCTGCATCATCGTGCTGGCCCTGTCCCTGACCACCGCCCTGGGCTACAGCGTATGGAGCGGCTTCGTTCCCTTCGGCGAGGGCTCCGCATGGCTGGACCTGTGGGATTTCATCGTCAGCTACAACCTGCTGCCCATCGGTTCCCTGCTGTTTGCAGTATTCTGCTGCACCAAGAAGTTCGGCTGGGGCTGGGATAAGTTCCTGGCAGAAGCCAACGCCGGCAAGGGCCTGAAGGTCAAAAACTGGATGAAGCCCATCTTCATGTACGTGGTACCGATTGCCATCCTGGTGATCTGGATCTACGGCCTGGCAACCTTCAACTGGTAAGCCAAACAAAAAACCCGCGAACTCAGTTCGCGGGTTTTTTATGTTTTATTTCGCGGGCAACAGCAGGCGGGCGCGGTACATGGTGTCCAGCTGGCCCAGCTTTTCAACCAGTCGCTCGCTGGGGGCATGGCCCACGTCCACAACCGTATAGGCGTAGCCGCCGCGGGAGACGTTGATCATGTTTTCGATGTTCAGGGCCTCCTCGCTGAGCACCTTGGTGATGGAACCGATGACGTTGGGCACGTTCTGGTGCAGCAGGCAGATGCGCGGCATGCTCAGGCGGCTGAGCTTGCAGTTGGGATAGTTGACGGAATTCACGATGGAGCCGTACTTGATGTAATCGTTCACCTGCTGGGCGGCCATGCGCACGCAGTTGTCCTCGCTCTCCGGGGTGGAAGCGCCCAGGTGGGGCATCAGCAGCACATTCTTGGCGTTGATCAGGTCCTTGCAGGGGAAGTCGGTCACATATACGCGCAGCTTGTCGCTTTCCAGCGCAGCCTTTACGGCTTCGATGTTCACCAGGCCATCGCGGGAGAAGTTCAACAGCGCGGCGGTGGGCTTCATCTGGGCCAGGGAAGCGGCATTGATCAGATCGCGGGTGGAATCCATCAGCGGAACGTGGATGGTGATGTAATCGGATTTTTCCAGAATCTCATCCAGGGAGGTGCTGTGTTCCACGGCGCGGGAGAGCTTCCATGCGTGTTCGATGGAGATGTAGGGGTCGTAGCCCAGAACCTCCATGCCCAGGGCTACGCCGCAGTTGGCCACCTGTACGCCGATGGCGCCCAGGCCGATGACGCCCAGGATCTTACCGGCCAGCTCGGGGCCGATGAACTGCTTCTTGCCGGATTCCACCTGCTTTTCGATGGAGTCTTCGCACTCGGCCAGGCCGCGGCACCATTCGATGCCCTGTGCGATCTTGCGGCTGGAGAGCAGCAGGCCTGCCAGCACCAGCTCCTTCACGGCGTTGGCGTTGGCGCCGGGGGCGTTGAAGGCCACTACGCCCTTCTGGGCCAGCTTGTCCAGGGGCAGGTTGTTTACGCCTGCGCCGGCGCGGGCCACGCACAGCAAATCCTTTTCGATTTCGTAGCTGTGCATATCGGCGCTGCGCACCAGGATGGCGTCCGGGTTCTGAATTTCGGAACCCACGTTGTATTCATTCTCCTTCAGGAATTCCTGGTAGATGGGGGAGATTGCGTTCAGGGTTTTGACATTAAACATTTATCTGTGCTCCATTTCGAATGTTTTCATGAACTCAGCCAGCGCCTGCACGCCCTCCACGGGCATGGCATTGTAGATGCTGGCGCGGATGCCGCCGGTCAGGCGGTGGCCCTTCAGGTTGAGCAGGCCCTTGGCGGCCGCTTCCTTCACGAACAGGGCGTCGGTATCCTTGTCGGGGGTAGTGAAGGTCACGTTCATGCGGCTGCGGGAAGAAACTTCAGCAGTGGGGCGGTAGAACTTGCTTTCATCCAGCAGCTTGTAGAGCAGGCTGGACTTTTCGATGTTCACCTTCTCGATGGCCTCCACGCCGCCGAGCTTCTTCAGCCACTTCATGCACAGGCCGCACATATAGATGGCGTAGGTGGGCGGGGTGTTGAGCATGGAGGAATTGTCTGCCATCTTCTGCCAGTCCATGATCTTGGGGCAGTTGGCGCGGGCCTTGCCCAGCAGATCCCGTCTCACGATCACCAGCGTTGCGCCGGCGGGGCCGATGTTCTTCTGTGCGCCTGCATAGATCACGCCGAAGCGGTTCACATCATAGGTTTCGCTCAGGATATTGGAGGACATATCCGCCACCAGCGGCACATTGCCGGTTTCCGGCAGCTCAGCATAGCGGGTGCCGAAGATGGTGTTGTTGGTGGTGATGTAGAAGTAATCCGCGCTGGGGTTGAAATCGGCGGTGTTCCATGCGGGAATGTGGGTGTAGTTCTCCTCCCGGGAGGAGGCCACGCAGCGCACATTACCGTACTTGCCTGCTTCTACCAGCGCGCCGTGGGCGAAATTGCCGCTGTCGATGTAATCGGCGCTGCCGTTTTCGGAGAGCAGGTTCAGGGGAATGGCTGCGAACTGGCCGGTTGCGCCGCCCTGCAGGAACAGTACTTCATAGTTTTCCGGCACATGCATCAGGTCTTTCACCAGCTGCACGGCTTCATCAAAGATTTCAATATACATCTTGGAGCGGTGGCTCATCTCCATCACAGACATGCCGCTGCCGTTCCAGTTGAGCATTTCACGGGCTGCGGTTTCAAGCGCCTCGACGGGCATGGTGGAGGGGCCTGCTGCAAAGTTGAACACGCGATCCATAGACTATCATCCCTTCATTACTGTATATACTTTAGCATTGTAAACCGTTTTGGATTTTATCTCCACCTCGTTATGTTAAATTTTGCGCAGAAATGCGCGATTGTCTTTTACCTTGGCGGGATGGTATTTTGCGTCAATCTATGCTATACTGTAAGATATGAAATATTGTGGAGGATTGTGTCTTGGCACGTAAGGATAAACTCATCAAGACCACCGCGCTGGTCACGGCGGTCATCATACTCAGCAAGGTGTTCGGCCTGGCGCGCGATGTGATCACCGCGGGCTATTTCGGCACGGGCATCGACAACGACGCCTATCAGTCGGCCTATTCGCTGTTCTATGTGCCGGTGCTGCTGTTCAATTCCTGCATTACGGCCACCATCGTGCCGCTGTTTGTGGAGGAGCGGGAAAAGTATAGCCTCAAGCACTCCAACCACTTCGCCAGCAACGCGTTGAACCTGTTCGCTGTGGCGGCGCTGTTGGTTTCGGCTGTCATGTATGTGTTCTGTGAACCCATCGTGAACCTGATCTATCATTTCGACGCCCAGGGCATCGCCATCACTGTGAAGCTCACCCGCATCATGCTGCTGGGTTTGGTGTTCAACGTTTCTTCCATCGTCATTTCCAGCTTGCTCAATGCCATGGAACGCTTCATGGCGGCGCAGCTCACGGGCTTTCCGCTGAGCGTGGCAGTGATCCTGGCGGTGGTGGTATTCGCGCCGAAGCTGGGCATCGAGTCCGTGGCCTGGGGCGTGTTTGCTGCAAGCGTGCTGCAGGTGGTCATCCTGATTCCCGCGCTGATGGGCTGGTTTGAGTATAAGCCGGTTCTGGATTTGAAGGATAAGCGTTTCCACCGCCTGCTGAAGCTGGCGGGCCCGGCGGTACTGTCCATGGGCATCAGCGAATTCAACCATATGATCGACCGTTCCCTGGCATCCGGCCTGCCCACCGGCTCCATTTCCGCCATGAGCTACGCCTACAAACTGATCACCTTCCTGCTGGGCGTATTGATGGTGCCGCTGACCACCATCATGTTCTCCCGCATGAGCCGCCAGGCCGCGGGCGACAACAAGGACGGTGTGCTCGCCTCCCTGCGCAACAGCATCATGATCATCTCCCTGGTGGCGCTGCCGGTCATTGCCGTGGGCATGACCATGGCCACCGACGTGGTGAAAATGATCTACATGCGCGGCAATTTCACCCTGGAATCCGTGAACCTGACTGCCGCCGTGCTCATGTTCTACCTGATCGGCGTGCTGGGCTTCGGCTTCCGCGATTTCATGAACCGCACCTTCCACTCCCTCCAGGATACCAAGACCCCCTTCAAGGTGGCCTGCCTGGTGGTGGTGCTGAACATCATCCTGAACATCATCCTGCGCCGCTTCATGGGCGCGCGCGGCCTTGCGCTGGCCACTTCCATTGCCAGCTACTGCGGCTTGCTTGCCATGTTCATCCTGCTGCGCAAGCGTATGGGTTACCTGGGCTTCAGGCATATCGCATTTGAGCTTGTGAAGATTGGCATTGCGGCCCTGGGCTGTGCAGCCGCCTGCCTGGCTGTGAGCCATGCATTGCCGGCAGCCAACGGTACCATCGGCGCCGTCGGCCGCCTGGTTGCAGGCACCGCAGCGGGCTTCATCGTATACCTGATCATCTGCCTTGTGCTGCGCGTACAGGCAATGAAGGGCGTCATCGGCGGCGTACTGGGCCGCATCCGCAAGTAAGGGGGAACCACCATGCACGACGAGGAGAGACTCATCACCACCGGCTTCCGCGAGGAGGATAACGACGCGGAACAGTCGCTGCGCCCCCATGCGCTCAGCGAATACATCGGCCAGGATAAGCTCAAGAAGGGCCTGAACGTGTACATGCAGGCGGCCATCGCCCGCCATGAACCGCTGGATCACATCCTGCTCTACGGTCCGCCCGGCCTGGGCAAGACCACGCTCGCCGGCATCGTTGCCGCAGAGATGGGCCACAACATTCGCGTCACCAGCGGCCCGGCCATCGAGCGCGCAGGCGACCTGGCTTCCATACTCACCAACCTGAACGCAGGCGACGTGCTCTTCATCGACGAGATTCACCGCCTCAGCCACACGGTTGAGGAAGTGCTCTATCCCGCCATGGAGGACTACGCCCTGGATATCATCATCGGCAAGGGCCCGGCGGCCCGCTCCATCCGCCTGGACCTGCCCAAGTTCACGCTCATCGGCGCGACCACCCGTGCGGGTATGCTCTCCAGCCCCCTGCGCGACCGCTTCGGTATCTCCTTCCGTTTGGAGATGTACACGCCGGAGCAGCTGGCCGTGATCGTGGAGCGCTCCGCCAAGATCCTCAAGGTGGAGATCGAGCACGACGGCGCGCTGGAAATTGCCAGCCGCAGCCGCGGCACGCCCCGTATCGCCAACCGCCTGATTCGCCGCGTGCGCGATTTCGCCGAGGTTCGCGGCGACGGAAAGATCACCGTGGAGAATGCCCGGGAATCCCTGGACATCCTGGAGATCGATGAGCTGGGCCTGGACAACACCGACCGCACCATGCTCACCGTCATGATCGAGCGCTTCGGCGGCGGCCCTGTGGGCCTGGACACCCTGGCCGCCACCACCGGCGAGGACGCAGCCACCATCGAGGATGTGTACGAACCCTACCTTCTGCAGCTGGGCTTCATCATGCGCACCCCCCGGGGCCGCATCTGTACCAAGGCCGCCTATGAGCACATGGGCATCGCCATGCCCCAGACCACTGAAAACAAACAGCTCCGTTTGGAGATTTGATAGGAAAAGAATATGCAGTTATCCGATTTTATGTATGATCTCCCCGAGGAGAGAATCGCTCAGACTCCGGTGGAGCCCCGCGACCATAGCCGCCTGATGGTGGTGCACCGCGGCGACCACTCCATCGAACACAAGCATTTTTATGATATCATCGATTACCTGAACCCCGGCGATGTGCTGGTGGTGAATGAAACCCGCGTGATTCCCGCCCGCCTGATCGGCGAGCGTCCCACCGGCGGTGCTTGCGAAATCCTGCTGCTCAAGCAGCTGGCGCCCAAGAAGTGGGAGACCATCGTGCGCCCCGGCAAGAAGCTGAAGCCCGGTGCGCAGGTGCTCTTCGGCGGCGGTAAGCTGGTGGCCACCATCGCTTCCACCACCGAGACCGGCGGCCGCATCGTGGATTTTGAATGCGAGGGCACCATGGAGGCCGCGCTGGACGAGCTGGGTGAGATGCCCCTGCCGCCCTACATCCACGAAAAGCTGGAGAACCGCGAGCGCTACCAGACCGTATACGCCAAGCACGAGGGCAGCGCCGCCGCACCCACCGCGGGCCTGCACTTCACCCCTGAGCTGATGGACAGGATCCGCGCAAAGGGCGTCGACATCATTCCTGTGCTGCTGCACGTGGGCCTGGGTACCTTCCGCCCGGTGAAGGTGGAAAACCTGGACGAGCACGAGATGCACTCCGAATACTTCGAGGTCTCCGAGGAAGCGGCAGCGCGCATCAACGCTGCCCATGAGCGCGGATGCAGGGTCATCGCCGTGGGAACCACCAGCGTGCGCACCCTGGAATCCGCATCTGAAAACGGAAAGCTGTTGCCCAAGCGCGGCGATACCCAGATCTTCATCCGCCCCGGCTACAAGTGGCAGATGGTGGACGCGCTGATCACCAACTTCCACCTGCCCGGCTCCACCTTGGTGATGCTGGTTTCCGCCCTGTACGACCGGGAGCGCATCCTGGACGCCTACCGCTGCGCCGTGGAAGAGCAGTATCGCTTCTTCTCCTTCGGCGACGCCATGTTCATCGAATGAGGCAGATAAAACCGAACACCTCCGCATAAGCTGTTGCGGAGGTGTTTTTGTATGCACATTCCCTGGGAGTTGATTGCGTCCTTTGCGGTGGGACTTACGCTGATTTGCCTGACCGGGTATCTGCTGCTGGTGCCCATGAAGTTCCTTTGGCGGCTGCTGGCGGGGGGCGTGCTGGGCGCGCTGGCGCTGATGATGGTGAACCTGGTGGGC
>JAGBAU010000288.1 GCA_017938785.1 Clostridia bacterium | reverse complement strand
GGCTGCCCCGCGCAAGACAGGGCAGCCTCTCAACAGTTCAGGCGCGCCGCGCGTCAGGGACGGGCGATGCCGTACTCCTCGGGGCTGATCGGGGCAACGCCGGCGTCATACTGCATCCAGCAGACGACGGACTGCCAATGATCGTAGAAGCCCTTGATCTCCTCATCGGTCTTGTACATTTCGAAGATCTTATCGGCGGCGTTCTTGGTGACAAACTCCTGCCACTCGGCGCTTGCGGTAACCCTGGCGGTCGCTGCCTTCAGGGTTTCGACGATTTCGGCGGGGGTATCGTTATTCACGCAGAAGCTAAGTACGGTGTAGGGAATGTTCAGGTACTTTTCGGTTTCCGGAACGAACTCGGTGAAGGCCGGGATATCGGGATAGGCCTCGAGGCGGGTGTTGGAGAATACGGCCAGGGGCTTCACATCGCCGGAAGCAATGTAGCTGGAGAGGGTGGAGATATTGGGGTTGGTGAAATCCACCTGGTTGCCGATGACGCCCAGCAGAGCTTCGTTGCCGCTGTTGAAGCTGATCATCGCTACTTCATAGCCGAACTCGCCCAGTACCAGGCCCTGATTGTGACCGGAGCCGCCGGGGCCGGAGTGAGACATGGTAATCTTGCCGGGGTTTTCCTTGATGGCTGCAAGCAGCTCTTCCATCGTGTTGTAGGGGGAATCCTTACCAACAACGATGATCTTGGGATCGCCGACCAGCGGAGAAATGACGGTGAAGTCATCATAGCCCAGTTCGCTTACGCCCATGGTGCGATAGGTGCCCATGGTTTCTGCGCACACCAGAACGGTATAACCGTCAGATTCGGAGTCCCTGACAAACTGAGAGCCGATGGAACCGGATGCGCCGCTCTGATTGACGCAGGTGATGGACTGGCCCAGTTCCTTTTCAAGCAGAGCTGCCAGCGTGCGGCCATAGACGTCCGTCGTTCCGCCCGCGCCATAAGGGATAATCATCGTGATCGGACGATCCGGATACTCTGCATGCGCAATTGCGCAGGACAGACACATCAGGCAAACCAGCATCAGTGCAACAAACTTCTTCATACAAGGGACCCTCTTTCGTTTTATTTGTGAATTGAATGCGCCAATATAAACGTCGCGCTTCAAATCAAAACTTGTTTATGCATCATCCGGCGCTCAAGCGCTTGCCGGCGATTTTCTCAAATAATGCATTGCTTTCTTTGGCTTTCAGCATTATAATCAATTGTAATCTTTTGCTGAAAGGTGTCTTTGATGTGAAACCTGTTCTCCCGCACAACACCATCGTTCTCTGCGGCTTTATGGGCTGCGGCAAAACCACCATCGGAAAAATGCTGGCATCCGCTCTGGATTATCATTTCGCAGACACCGACGAAATGCTGATCTCAGAAAGCGGCAAATCCATTGCGCAAATCTTTGCTGAATCCGGTGAAAGCCATTTCCGCGATCTGGAGCATCAGATTGTGCAGAAGGCAGCGGCCCTTTCGCATTGCGTGATCTCC
The DNA here is from genome assembly GCA_017938785.1 of Clostridia bacterium. The sequence goes on along the minus strand of JAGBAU010000288.1, from coordinate 1,726 downwards.
ACCGGCGGCGGTGTTATGACCTTTGAGAGAAATGCCCGCCTGCTGGCACAGCATACCACGATTGTTCACATCCACCGTAGCTTTGATGACTGTTATGACGCCATACGCAAAAGAACCAACCGTCCCCTTTCGGGAAGTAAGAGCCGGGAAGAACTTCTCAGTTTGTATGAGTCGAGATTCGCGGCTTATGAAAAATACGCGCATTACACGCTGGCAAACAATGCTTCTGCCGAAGCAGTTGCCGCACGCCTGAGCGATCACATTCTGTCCCGGAAGATTTGATGCAGTTCTCATTATACATGCACAGATGCCCAATTGCAAATTCTGTATTTTCATTCTATAATAACTTAAACTTATGCTGTGCATGGAATTCGCACCTGAAGCGAAAGCATTTCCGGATATATAATCATCCCTGAGAATACTTGTCAGGGTGAATCTCTTATGATAAAATTAGTTCCATTGATACCGGAGCAGGTGATTGAATGAACCTCAACCAACTGAAATATTTCATAGCCGTTGCAGAATACCGCAGCTTTACCAAAGCGGCGGAACAGTATTTCCTGACCCAGACGGCCATCACCCAGCAGATACAACGTCTCGAAGATGCTGTGGGCGCACAGTTGATCGACCGCAAAACGCGCCCGATTTCGCTTACACCCATGGGCCAGGTGTTCCTGCGGGAAGCCCGGGCGGTGCTCAAGCGCATGGATCATGCCGTGCAGCGCACCCGACAGGCCTCTACCGGCATTTCCGGCACCCTGCGCATCGGCTATACCGTGGGTTATGAACACAGCGACCTGATCGCCAAACTCCGGCAGTTCCATCAGGACTATCCCAACGTGCTGATCATCTGCAGCCGGGATGATACCGACCAGCTGACCTCCGGCCTTATCAAGGGCGAATATGATATGATCTTCACCTGGGACAGCACCAATATCTGCAAGGATGAAGCCATTGATTACCGCCTGCAGGAAAAAGTGCGCCTGACGGTGGCCATGTACGGCTCCCATCCCCTCAGCCGCCGCACCAGCCTGACCCGCGCGGACCTGAAGGACGAAGTGATGCTGTTCATGACTCCCTCCGCCACCGGCGATTCCCTGGGCGATGAATACTTCATCCGCCTCTACCAGAATGCCGGCTACCACCCCAACATACTGCTGCGCTCCAGCGATGTGGAAAGCATACTGATGATGATCTCCATCGGTCAGGGCATCTCCATACTGCCCGTTTCCTGTACCCGCCACCTGTCCGAAGCGGACAATCTGGTGTTCGTGCCGCTGGTGGGCGAAAACGAAGTGGAAGAAATCCTGGCCGTATGGCGCAAGGACAACGCAAGTCCTCCGCTGCGTCAGTTTCTGCGGCGTTTGAATCAATAATAGGAGATACCGCCGTATCCACTCGTGGATGCGGCGGTGTTCTTTTTATTCCAGAATCGCACCCTTATCCGCAGAGGATACCAGCTTGGCATAGCGGGCCAGATAGCCGGTTTTGACCTTGGGTTCGGAGCAGACCCACTTCGCGCGGCGCTCTGCCAGAACTTCATCCGAAACCTTCAGCTCAATTCTGCAGCCCGGGATATCGATGGAAATCATATCGCCTTCCTCCACCAGCGCAATTAGTCCACCGGCGGCGGCTTCCGGGCTCACATGGCCGATGGATGCGCCGCGGGTTGCGCCGGAGAAACGTCCGTCGGTGATCAGCGCAACCTTCTCGCCCAAACCCATGC
>JAGBAU010000287.1 GCA_017938785.1 Clostridia bacterium | reverse complement strand
GGAAGGAATCGCATGGGGGAGGGAGCCGTTTACGCCCGCCGCGGCAATGGTGCTGAAGGCGTTGCCCTCGCTGCCCAGGGAAAGCATTTCGTAGTCCAGCATGATCTGAACCTGCTTTTCCGTCATGCCCGGATGGATGCGGCCCAGGATGTTGTCAAAGGCCTTGCATGCGATGGCGGCGGATTTGCAGATGCTTTCGATTTCGCCCGCATCCTTGATCAGGCGCAGCTCCTCGGGAATGCCCTTCAGGCTGCCCAGCTGTACGAAGGGAAGGTGCTTGTCGAGCGCTTCATAAGCATCGTAGCTGAGGTAATCCGTTTCTGCGGCCAGGGTCTTGACCGCGTGGGCGTCGGTGAGCTCCAGTGCGCAGGCATTTTCGCTGTGTTGGGCGTTGGTGGCCAGTACGCGCATGCCGGGCGCCTGACGGGAAGCCTGTTCCACGTAGCGGAAGTCGGTAACGATCACGGTCTCCGCTTCGCAGACGAACACGCAGCCCTCGCCGGTATAGCCGGTGAGATAGCGCATGTTTTCGCTCTTGTGAATCAATGCGGCGTCGAAGCCCTGCTTTTTCAGTTTTCCAACCAATCGTTCACAGCGATTCATAAACCTGCCTCCTCATAATAAGACACTTTATTATAACACAGTCCAACGCAAATTTCCAGCCCTGTAGCGCCATTTTTGGCTTTGCAGGCTAATTTTATGTTGAAACTTGGGTGAAAAGCGTCCGTTCAAGCCCAAAAACAAAAAATCTACGGGTTCAAATCAGGTATACCCCGCGGCGCGCGTCAACACTCTGCTTATTGCTGCTGCCTTCCGACCCTGACAAGATTCACAGCATGACGCCGCACGGGACCCAATCATCATCACCCGCAGACCTGATGATTATACCATGATTCAACTGGTTTGACAAGGGTTTTTTTGTGCAAAAAACGCATTTTGCCCCGCGCCGGGCGCGTTTTTGAACAATATTTCCGCCTTATTCCCCGGAAAAATACCCCCGGTGGGTAGGAAAATGTTAAAGAAAACTGCTGATTTTACCGTTTCTTCGAAAAATGAAAGTGGAATTACGTATACTTGCAAATCGCTGGTTAAAAGCAGGTGATTTGATGTGAAAACTGCTTGACTGGAGAAAAAACCTGGCATATAATGCAAGCGTCCGAGGGTGATGGCGCAGAAAACGAGCGCCCCTTCGGAGAAAATATAGCCAAGGTCGTTGAAATGAGTCACTCATGAAAGGAAGGTATAACATGATTAAGATTATGCTGATTTCCAACATGGAGAAGTTCATTGAAAAGATCCAGAAGTGCCAGGGCGACGTGATGCTGCACCTGCCCGACGGCACCGAATGCAACCTGAAGACGGACCATACCGCCCTGCAGATGATCAAGATGCTTCATTCCGCCAACGAGGAGCTGGATATCCGTCTGACCGACCCCCGCGATTATGTGCTCATGATGAGCTTCATGATGAGCGCCGCTGCCTAAGCCAGGGGATTTTTAAGGCGTACAGCGCCGAAGCAATATCTCGACCGAGTGCATTCAACGAACCGGCAACAACCAAACCTTCATCACGGGAGGAAGGAAAGACCATGTGGCCCATTAAAATGAAATAAACTCCCGTTCAACAGTACAGCCGCCGATGTGTATCGGCGGCTGGTTTTGTTTTTATTGCGCGGCTTCTTTCAGCCGGAGGAGCGCCTCGGCGGCGTCTCTGACAAAATCGGCGCAGGGGGCTTCCATGGTGATTCTGCCGGTATAGCCCATCTCACGAAGGGCGGCAAACAGGGAAGCATAATCCTCGCCGTCTCCTGTCCTGGGCGGGCGGTTGCCCAGCACGTTGCTTGTGCGCATGTGCCACAGCAGGCTGCCTGTGCGCTTGAGCTGGGGCAGGGATTCGGCCTCCATGGCCATGTTGAACAGGCTGGCGGCCACGCCCACCCGGTCCAGGCGCAGTATGGCGGAGATGAGGGTGGCTTCGGTCACATAGTTCATCAGCTCGGCAGCGCTGCGGCGCAGGGGCAAAAGCGCGGTTTTCACATCAAAATTGGCAGCGTAGCTCTGCAGGATGCGGATGAAATTGCCCAGCTGCCGCCATGCCATGGCGGGGTCGAAGCCGTGGGGCAGCATGCGGCTCTTTTCGCAATCGAAGATCACCAGCTCTGCGCCCAGGGCCTGGGCCATATCGAAGGTGAGGTCCAGTGCCTGGTGTATCTCCTGGGAGCGTACGCCTTCGCCCACCAGCTGTACGCCGTCCGGCAGCATGCCGCACACCACTTCAGCGTAGATGTTGTGCTTTTCCATATCCGCGGCCATGGCGCGGTATTCATCTTCGTTCATACCCAGCACGTCGTTGAGGTTCAGCTCCACATAGTCATATCCGGCCTGGGCGGCGAGGGCGATCTGGTCGGGCTTTGCACAGATGCCGAAACGGAATTCCTTCATATTATATATCCTTCAGTTTATCGTTGAGTTTTGCATAGATCACGCGCATGTCCGGCTCCGTGGACGCGGCAACGGCCTCGTCCAGGGGGAACCAGCGCACGGCGCTGTTTTCGTCGGGCTTGGAGTGAACGGCCTGTCTGTCGTCCGCCTCCAATAGATAGGTCAGGTTCAGGTGCAGGTGGGGAACCACATACCTGCCCTTTTTGAAATGGGCGTTCACGGTGAGAATCTCCAGGGAATACACATCCCCGGAAACGGGGCGGATATCCGCGATGCCCGTTTCCTCCTGAACCTCGCGCAGGGCAACGCAGAGCAGATCCTCCTCACCATCGGCATGCCCGCCGGGCCAGCTCCAGGAATTGTAGATATTGTGGTAGAGCATCAGCACCCTGGTATGTTCGGGATTGACAACCCAGGCGGATGCGGAGAAGTGGGCAGTTTCATTGCTGCGCAGCAGGATATCCGGGTTCTCATCGATGTATTTGAGCAGCATGCGTTTGTCTTCCCGCTCCTGTTCGCAGCAGGGGATGTATTTTTCGATAATCTCGCGAAGCGGCATAGTGATTTCCTCCCGGACGGTCAAATTGCTGGTTCCAGTATAATGGAGTTTGTTTTTTTCGTCAACCGGAAGCGTTATTTGGGAGAAATTTGGTTAAAATAAGGGATGAAACCGTGCTTTTGCTTGATTTAGACTGTGAATGTGGTATAATATATTCAGTCCAATTATAAGGGGTGTATTTTTATGGCAATCGTAACTTCCAAAGAGATGTTCAAGAAGGCCTACGAAGGCGGCTACGCCATCGGCGCTTTCAACGTAAACAACATGGAAATCATCCAGGGCATCACCGAGGCCGCTATCGAAAAGCGTGCTCCCCTGATCCTGCAGGTTTCCAAGGGCGCTCGTTCCTATGCCAAGCATGTATACCTGATGAAGCTGATCGAAGCTGCCATCGCTGACGCTGAGCAGTCTGCCGGTTTCGACCTGCCCATCTGCGTACATCTGGACCACGGCGATACCTTCGAGCTGTGCAAGAGCTGCATCGACGGCGGCTTCACCTCCGTTATGATCGACGGTTCTTCCCATTCCTTCGAAGACAACATCAAGCTGACCAAGCAGGTTGTTGAATATGCTCACGACCACGGCGTTGTTGTTGAAGGCGAGCTGGGCACCCTGGCCGGCATCGAAGACGAAGTAAACGTCTCCGCTGAGAATGCTTCCTATACCCGTCCCGAAGAGGTTGAGGAATTCGTTTCCCGCACCGGCGTTGACTCCCTGGCCATCGCTATCGGCACCTCCCACGGCGCTTACAAGTTCACCGCAGCCCAGTGCACCCGCAACGAAAAGGGCATCCTCGTGCCCCCGCCGCTGCGCTTCGACATCCTGGCTGAGATCGAAAAGCGTCTGCCCAACTTCCCCATCGTTCTGCACGGCTCCTCTTCCGTTCCGCAGGAATTCGTTAAGATCATCAACGAAAACGGCGGCAAGATGCCCGATGCAGTCGGCATTCCGGAGGAACAGCTCCGCGAAGCAGCCAAGAGCGCAGTCTGCAAGATCAACATCGACTCCGACCTGCGTCTGGCCATGACCGCTTCCATCCGCAAGTACTATGCAGAGAACCCGAGCCACTTCGATCCCCGTCAGTATCTGAAGCCCGCCCGCATCGCCATCAAGAACATGGTTGAGCACAAGCTGGTCAACGTTCTGGGCTGCGACGGCAAGGCATAAGGCAGGCTGAGCCTGCACCCGGCTGCTGCCGCGTAATTTAGACGGAGCCCGCGCCGCCATGGTGACGGCTTGTCTCCTGCGTTGCTTGCCGGATGCTGTATTTGCTGAATTCGGCGCCCCTGACCACCATAGGTTTGAGTGGTCAGGGGCTTCGTTTTTGTTTTGTTGATTTTTGGTGATGTCAAGTGATTTTGCTTGACATCATCTGCGTTTTAGGGTATACTGAGTAGGCTGTCAAGTGAAATGACTTGCGGAGGTTGAGTTTATGGCCGATTTTGAAGCCCGGATTGAATTGATCTGGCTGATGGATTTCTACGGTCCGCTGCTCACCGAGCACAGGCGCGAAGTGATGCGGCTGTACTGCGAGGAGGACATGACGCTGGCAGAAATCGCCGAACAGCTTGAAATCACCCGCCAGGGTGTGTCGGACGCCATCAAAAAGGCGAAGGCGCAGCTGGAGGATTATGAGAAAAAGCTGGGCCTGGCGGCGCGTTACCGCGCGCTGGGCGATGAGGCGCAGCGCTGCCTGGATGCTTTGAACCGGGTGCAGGGCTCCGATGGAGACGGTGCACACCTGAGTGCGGCAAGGCTGGCGCTTGAAAATATCATCAACGAGAGGTGAGAAAGCGTGGCATTCGAGGGATTGACCGATAAACTGCAAGGCGCGTTTAAAAAGCTCAACAGCAAAGGTAAGCTGACGGAGGCGGACGTCAAAACCGCGATGCGCGAGGTGCGCATGGCGCTGCTCGAAGCGGACGTAAACTTCACCGTCGTTAAGGACTTCATCAAGAAGGTCACCGAGCGCGCGGTCGGCGCAGACATCCTGGAAAGCCTGACTCCCGGCCAGCAGGTGATCAAGATCGTTAATGAAGAGCTCACGGCTCTGATGGGCGGCACCAATGCGAAGCTCACCTACTCCCCCCAGGCGCCCACCATTTACATGCTCTGCGGTCTGCAGGGTGCTGGTAAAACCACCATGTGCGGCAAGCTGGGCAACATGATCAAGAAGGGCGATAAAAAGCCCCTGCTGGTCGCCTGCGACGTTTATCGTCCCGCTGCAATCAAGCAGCTGCAGGTGGTTGGCGGCCAGGTTGGCGTGGAGGTCTTCGAGCGCGGCCAGGGCAATCCCGTTGAGATTGCCAAGGAAGCCATCGAATACGCCCGCTACTATGGCCGTGATCCGGTGATCATCGATACCGCAGGCCGCCTGCACATCGATGAAACCTTGATGCAGGAGCTGCGCGATGTGCGCGATACCGTCAAGCCCAAGGAAATCCTGCTGGTGGTTGACGCCATGACCGGTCAGGATGCAGTCACCGTTGCAAAGACCTTCAACGATGAGCTGGGCGTGGACGGCGTGATCCTCACCAAGCTGGATGGCGATACCCGCGGCGGTGCTGCAATCTCCGTTCGCGCGGTCACCGGCAAGCCCATCAAGTTCTCCGGCGTGGGCGAAAAGCTCACCGACCTGGAACCCTTCCATCCGGACCGCATGGCCAGCCGAATCCTCGGCATGGGCGACGTGCTCTCCCTGATCGAAAAGGCCCAGGAGAGCTTCGATGAGAAGCAGGCTGTGGATCTTACCCGCAAGATGCGCACCAACAGCTTCACCCTGGAAGATTACCTCGACCAGATGAAGCAGATGAACAAGATGGGTTCCATCACCGATATGCTCAAGATGATCCCCGGCGTTGGCAGCAAGATCAAGGACGTGGACATCGACGAAGAAAAGGTGATGAAGGCGCAGAAGAAGAATGAGGCCATCATCCTCTCCATGACCCGCATGGAGCGCCGCAACCCCGACATCCTGAATGCTTCCCGCAAGCGCCGCATCGCGGCAGGCAGCGGCACCACCGTGCAGGAAGTCAACCTGCTGCTCAAGCAGTTCGATCAGGCCAAGGAAATGATGAAGACCATGATGGGCAGCATGAAGGGCGGCAAGATGAAGCGACTGATGAACCGCTTCGGCCGCTGAACCCCAAATCAATTTTGATAACTACGGCGCCCCAACAGCCGTAATTATAACCAAGCATTTGAGATTTTTTAGGAGGATACAATAATGGTTAAGATTCGTCTGAAGAGAATGGGCATGAAGAAGAAGCCTTTCTATCGTCTGGTTGTTACCGATTCCCGCAATCCCCGCGATGGCCGTTTCATCGAGGAGATCGGCTACTACAATCCCGTTTCTGAGCCCGTTGAGCTGAAGATCAACGACGAGCGCGCCAAGTACTGGATCGGCACCGGCGCCCAGCCCACCGATACCGTTAAGGGCCTGCTGAAGAAGGGCGGCATCCTGTAAGCTATGCTGGAACTGGTCAAGTATATTGCCGCTTCGCTCGTGGATAAGCCGGAAGCCATCGATGTGCGTGAGGTTGAGGGTGAGGATTCCATCACCATCGAACTGCGCGTCGATCCGGATGATATGGGCAAGGTCATCGGCAAGCAGGGCCGCATTGCGAAGGCCATCCGCACCGTCGTGAAGGCCGCTTCTGCAAAGAGCTCCAAGCCGGTGTTTGTGGAAATCATTTGATTTTGCAAAAACTGCTGTGCATGAAATGCATGGCAGTTTTTTTGTGCTTCGAATGGAACCGATTTCTTGTTTTTGCTGTCAGGTTTTCCTAGTTTTTAGCGGCTTTTTTGAGGGTATTTTGGGAAAGGGGACATATGTCCTTTTTTACAAACGTTAAGTTTGATAATATAGGTATGTAAGGAATGTGTGTAGATGAAGAATTGCCGCTTGGACGGAGGTGCAGGCATGGAGCGCGAACAGCTGGGAACGGCGAT
>JAGBAU010000286.1 GCA_017938785.1 Clostridia bacterium | reverse complement strand
TCCGTCAACCGTCATGAGCATGGCCCCAATGGCGCTGTGATGCTCTTTCCCATTCTGAAGGAGGCGGGCATGCCCATTCAGGATGTGGTGGAGGTCATTACCGCGGTGGGCAATCACGAGGAGCAGAGCGGCTTTATTTCCAGCCCGGTTTCTGCGGCTTTGGCCATTGCCGACAAGAGCGACGCGCACAAGAGCCGCGTGCGGCAGGGCCAGTTTGATCCCACCGATCCGCACGACCGCGTGAATGCCGCCATTCAGGAAAACCACGTGACGGTGGACAAGGAGCGCCATGTGATCCGTCAGGAGCTTAAAATGGATAACACCTCCAGCGTGCTGGAGTTTTTGAGCATCTACATGTCGCGCATTACCATGTGCGAAAAGGCCGCGGAGTTCCTCGGCCAGCGCTTTGAGCTGATGATCAACGAGCGCGTGATCAACAAGAGCAAGTAACTTTCCAATGCCACAAGGAGGCACAACCATTGATTTGCAACCATTGCGGACACTCCATGCCGGATGGCTCCCTCACCTGCGACCGCTGCGGCACCTACCTTGGCAAGTATTCCAGCGCCATGCAGTCGGAAAGCGGCGTGCGCGCGATGCGCCAGGGCCGTGTGAGCGCCTCTTCGCCCACGCTGCCGCCTCAGCCCGGCCGCATGCGCGAGTACGGGGACTACGACCTGTCCTCCGTGCCGGTGGAGGGACGCGAACAGGCCATGCGCAGAAAAACCGCGCAGCCCATCTATGGCAAATCCGGCTCCAGCCGTCCGGATACGCGGCGCGGCGTGCCGGTGAACAATGCCTATAGCCGCGTGCCCAATGTGAAGCACAAGCATATCCGCACCCATCAGGTGCACCGCCGCAATGTGAACTGGATGCTCATCGGCGTCATCTGCGTGCTGGTGGTAATCGCCGCAGCTGCAGGCGTTGCGGTGTACATGTCCAAGTCGGATAGCGGCCAGCGCGCCACCGCGCGCCGCAATGCGCTGGCAGCCACGGAGGAAATGTTTGCGCTGGCCGTCAATACCCGCGATCCCCTTGCGCAGGAGGCGCGGGAGGAGCTGCTCAAAACATGGGGCGGCGTAAGCCCGCAATCCTATTGGCTGTCCGGTCAGGATTATCTGGATGTGGGCGATGTGGAAACGGCCATCATCTGCTTCCGCATCGGCGATATTGTGGACCCGGAGAACTATGATGGCCTGCTGCTTCTGGCCAACGCTTATGAGCTCAACGTGCAGGATGATCTGGCCGAGCAGGTCTATCTGCGTCTGGTCAACGATGTCAGCCCCTTCCGTGCGGACGCCTACACCGCGCTGATCCGCATGTATCAGGCGCAGGAACGCCGGCCTGAAGCGGCGGAGATGATGCGCCTTGCCTACCAGAACACCGATAAGGAAAGCTTCCGCCTCGAGCGTGAGGACTACATTCCCGAAACGCCCCAGACCAGCCTGAATGCGGGCCGCTATGAAATCAGCAAGCTGCAGGGCAACGTGCACCTCACCTCGCCGCAGGGCTATGATATTTACTACACCACGGATGATGACGCTGTGCTGCCTCAGGATGGCATCCTCTCCACGGATGGTTCCTTTGTGCCCAGCGAAGGCACGGTCACGCTCCGCGCGGTATGCGTCAGCGGCGATCTGGTATCCGATCCCATGAGCGTGAGCTACACCTTCTACTATCCCTCTCCGCCTGCGCCCAAGTGCAACCTTGCGCCCAACACCTACAAGAGCCGCCGCGAAATCAGCCTGAGGCCCGGCGAGTTCATTGATGATGCGCGCACCAAGGCGGAAAAGGCGGAGGATGAAAAGCACTACCGCTATTACTACACCATCGATGGCTCCACACCGGATGAAAACAGCCCCGTCTATGACGGCACGCCCATCCAGATGCCTTCCGGGCGCGTGACGCTCAAGGCCATCTGCATCAACCAGTATGAGAAGATGAGCTCCATCCTGGAGGTGGGCTACAAGTTCGATGTGAAGCCTTATCCGCTGGATGTATATCAGGAGGAGGACGTGTTCACCGGCTTCATCCTGAACAAGACCACCATTGACGAGTTCCGCGAAACCTTCGGCCAGCCCACGGAAACCATCGATACAAACTACCTTTCCGCCGACCGCATGGCGCAGCATCTCACCTATCCATGGGGATACGCGGTGTTCATGCTGGATGGCGCGGCGTGGGAGCTGGTGCGCATCGAGATGAACAAGTCCATCGGCAACGGCCCGCGCGGCGTGGGCTTCGGCTCCAGCGAAACGGACATCACCTCCGTGTACAAGGATTTCGGACAGGTGCAGTCCCCCAACGGCGAACGCGGCCTCTACTACGATTATCCGCGCGTGGGCAAGGTGAACGTGCTGGAAAACGGCCAGCGCATGGTGGAATACAGCTGCTCCACCGTTGCGGGTAACCGCTGGATTCTGCAGTATTATCTGGGCGGCAACGGCCGGGTGAACAAGATCGTTCACTACTACCAACCCTAGTTGGACGTTCGCAGCCGTAGGCTGCGCCCGCCCTCGGAGGGGCTGGAATGACCCGTTCGCTCGCGGCAGGGTAACACCCCTGCCTTCGCTCACTGCAGTCGGGCCTGCGGACTGCTGCGCAGTGTCCTCGGCCCTCGAAAATAGCTGTGCCTGCAACTTGTTTCAATCCCCTACATTCCATCCTCAAAAAAGGAGGAATTCCCCTTCATGAAACGCCTGCTTCTCATCCTCCTGTGCTGTGCGCTGTGCTGCGTTCCGGCTTATGCCGAAGAACTGGACGAGGAAACCCTCGCCCGGATGGAGGAAACCACCGCGCCTGCGGCGGAGCGTCTGCCCGAGGCTCCGGATGAGGTCTATGCTGCCTCCGATGTGGAGGAAACGGAGGAAGCGCCTTATGAGCGCCGCATCGATCCCGGCAAGCTGCCATCCTATGTGGAGCAGCTGCTCGCCATCGCGCAGGGTGAGCTGGGCTATACCGAAGGCCCGGGCAACCGCAGCAAATACGGCGAGTGGAGCGGCGATCCCAACGCCGCATGGTGCGCAGAGTTCGTGTGCTGGTGCGTGGATCAGGTGGACAAGCAGCATTCGACCGGGCTGCTGGA
>JAGBAU010000285.1 GCA_017938785.1 Clostridia bacterium | reverse complement strand
GTGCACCGGACCCAGAACGGAGAGCATGGCGGTCAGGTAATAGATGCCCACATCGAAGCCTACGCCGCCACCCGGCTCCGCCAGGAAAGGAATCGTCTGGCTGTAGCTCTTATTATCCCGGGCCAGCTGGGCTACGCAGGAAGTCACTTTGCCGATGAGACCGTTTTCAATCGCCAGGCGGGCAGTCTGAACCGCAGCGCCCAGGAAGGTATCCGGCGCAGCTCCCAGACACAGGCCCTTCTCATTGGCCAGGTTCACAAGCGCCCTGCCCTCCTCCAGGGATACGGCCAGCACCTTTTCGGTATAGACGTGCTTACCCGCGTTGAGCAGCATGCTGGTCACATCAAAGTGGGACTTGGGCTGGGTCAGATTGACCACCAGCTCGATTTCGGGATCGTTCAGGATATCCTCCATGCTGAGCATGCGGATGCCGTGCTTTTCGGCCATGGCTGCGCAGCGGTCATCGTGGCGGTCATAGCAGCCCGCCAGGTCGATGATGGAAAACATATTGTTCAGGTTGGTGAGGTAACGATTGCTGATGCCTCCGCAGCCGATCACCGCCGTTTTCATCTTCTTCACGCAAAAGTACTCCTTTGCTTTTCTTATGCTTGTATAATTCGACGTCTGCGCCCCATTCCCTGCCCCGGACAGGAAAAACACCGCACCAAAGGGATGCGGTGTTTTGCGTTTAGCGTTCCTCGCGGAAGTAGGCCATGCCCAGGCTCTGCGGGGGCTGATCCTCGCGCTTTTTGCGCACGCTGGTGATGACCAGTACCAGAATGGTGAACAGGTACGGGAACATTCTCAGCAGAGGTTTGGTGGCCATGGTGACGTTGATCCAGCTGATGTTGGTGATGTAGCTGCTGCAGCTGAACAGAAGACCGAACACGGTGGAACCGATGATGGTCATGTGCGGACGCCACAGTGCGAAGATAACCAGTGCGATGGACAGCCAGCCCAGGCCCTCCAGGCTCTTGTAAGCCTCGGTGGAAGCCATGTAGTCGATGATGTAATAGAATCCGCCCAGGCCCGCGATGGCGCTGCCGATGCAGGAAGCTGCATACTTATAGCGGCTTACGTTGATGCCCATGGCATCTGCGGTGGCCGGGCTCTCGCCCACGGCGCGCAGGTGCAGGCCGATCTTCGTGCGGAACAGCACATAAGAAGCGGTGATGGCGATGATCACGCCCAGGAAGAACAGCACGCCCAGATACTGCATGGCGTCGGTGCGTCCTGCGAATGGCCAGCGGTAGAGCATCTTGGGGCCGACCAGGTAGACGGTTTCGTCCATCTCGCTCATGATGACCTTCATCAGGCCCACGCCGAAGGTGGTCAGCGCAAGGCCGGTCACGTTCTGGTTGGCGCGCAGGGTTACGGTCAGGAAGCTGTAAATCAGACCCATCATCAGGCCCATGGCGATGGAGCCGAGGATGCCCAGGATGACGATCATGAATGCAGGCAGAGAGGACTTGCCGATCATGTTCAGCACCAGGCAGCCGCCTGCGCCGCCCATGCACATAACGCCGGGGATGCCCAGGTTCAGGTGTCCTGCCTTTTCGGTGATGATTTCACCGGTGGAGCCGTACATGAAGGTTGCACCAAAGGCCAGGGAGTCAATCAGAAAGTTCAGCCAGATATTCATTTGACGCCCTCCTTGATCACATTGTGAGACTTGCGGCGAATCTTCACCTTATAGTTGACGAAGAATTCGGAGCCGATGATGAAGAACAGGATGATGCCCACGATCACGTCCGGAATCGCGCCGCTGACGTTGAAGTCCTGGGAAATCTGAGCGGAGCCCTGGTTCAGCAGGGTGATCAGGCCGGAAGTCAGCAGCATGATCAGCGGGTTGAAGTGAGCCAGCCAGGATACCATGATGGCGGTGAAGCCCTGGCCGCCGATGGATTCGGTGGTGATGGTCTGGTCGAGACCGGCGGCAATCAGATAGCCGGCCAGGCCGCACAGCAGGCCACTGACGATCATGGTGCGGATGATGATCTTCTGCACGCTCATGCCGCTGTACTGGGCGGTGCGAATGCTCTCGCCAACAACGGAGATTTCATAGCCCTGCTTGCTGTTGTTCAGGTAGACGTACAGGAACAGGGTCAGCAGGAAGGCAATCAGGATGATCAGGAAATAATCGTGGCCGAGGGTGGGCAGCTTGCCCACATCCAGCTTGCCCAGGGAGGAAGATCCGCTGGGAACCCAGACCACCAGGAAGTAGCTGACCACGTTGGTGGCAACGTAGTTCATCATCAGGGTGAACAGGGTTTCATTGGTGTTCCACTTGGCCTTGAAGATAGCCGGGAAAACGGCCCAGATTGCGCCGCATACCAGAGCAGCCACCAGCATCAGCACCAGCAGGAGCCAGCCGGGAACGCTTTCACCGAGGTAAAATGCAACGGCGATGGCTCCCCATACGCCCATCAGGGTCTGGCCTTCTGCACCGATGTTCCAGAAGCGCATGCGAAATGCGGGGGTTACGGCCAGGGAGATGCACTGCAGCACAGCCATGTTCTTGAAGAACTTCCACATCTTGCGGGGGGTGCTGAAGGAGCTCTTGTACAGGAAGCTGTAATAGAATTCGCCAATGGTTTTGCTGCCGGAGCGCAGCTTGTCGCTGAGGATAAAGGCAACGAGGCCGCATACGACGAGACCCAGCAGAATCGCAGCCAGGCGAATCATCCAGGATTTTGCAGCGGAAATACTCTCGCGCTTGGAGAGTTGAATCAGCGGCTCATGGATGGGCGCGTTTTTCTTCTCACTCATCAGGCATCCTCCTTTGCAGTGTTATCCGTTTTGGTCATCAGCAGGCCGAGCTGTTCCTTGGTGGCCGTGCGTGCGTCCACAATGCCGGTTACAGCGCCGGAATTGATGACCATGATGCGGTCGCACAGCTCAAGCAGTACGTCCAGGTCCTCGCCGACGAAGATAACGGCCACGCCGCTCTGCTTCTGCTTGTTCAACAGGTTGTAAATGGTATAGGAAGAATTGATATCCAGGCCGCGCACGGGATAGGCAGCCATCAGTACCTTGGGCGCAAATGCGATTTCGCGGCCCAGAAGCACCTTCTGCACATTGCCGCCGGACAGCCGGCGCACGGGAGTGGCCACGCCGGGCGTGGAAACCTGGAGCTCGCTGATGATTTCTTCAGCCAGAGCGCGGGGCTTCTTGCGATCCACAAAACCCATGTGACCCTTGCGGTAGCTGCGCAGCATCATGTTGTCCGTAATGTCCATGCTGCCCACCAGGCCCATGCCCAGTCGATCCTCGGGAACAAAGGACAGCTTTACGCCCAGCCGGTTAATCTCCACGGCGCTCAGCTTCGTCAGCTCGCGCATCTCCTGCTCAGGCGGGTAATAGTCGATCTCGCCGGATTCCACCGGTGTAAGACC
>JAGBAU010000284.1 GCA_017938785.1 Clostridia bacterium | reverse complement strand
TCCTTCTGGCTGAGCACGGGCTCGGTCACGCCCCAGTCCACGCCGATTGCCGGGTCGTTGAAGCGAATACCGCGGTCGCATTCCTTAGAGTACAGGTTATCCACCTTGTAGCAGAATTCCACATCGTCGGTGAGGGTGACGAAGCCGTGGCCGAAGCCCCGGGGAATGAACAGCATGCGCTTGTTCTCCGCGCTCAGCTCCACGCCCACCCACTGCTTATAGGTGGGGCTGCCCTTGCGAAGATCCACGGCCACATCCAGCACCGCGCCTTTGGTCACGCGCACAAGCTTTGCCTGGGCCATGGGATTGTTCTGGAAGTGGATGCCGCGAAGGGTGCCCTTCTGGGCGGTGAAGGACTGGTTATCCTGTACGAATACATTGTCGATGCCCAGTTCGGCGAAGGATTTGGCGGAGTAGGTTTCCATGAAGTAGCCCCGGTGGTCGCCGAACACCTGGGGTTCAATGATGCATACGCCCGGCAGGGCGGTGTCGATTCTCTTCATCAGTAGCGCACCTTTCCCTCCGCTACGGCCTTCAAGTGGGCGCCGTAGGGGGATTTTCCGTATTTTTCGGCGGATGCAAGGAGCTCGTCCTTATTGATCCAGCCGTTCTTATAGGCGATTTCCTCGGGGGCGGAAATTTTGATGCCCTGGCGCTTTTCCACCATGCGCACGAAATCCGCTGCGTCCACCAGGGAATCCATGGTGCCGGTGTCCAGCCAGGCAAAGCCCCGGCCCAGCAGCTGCACGTCCAGATCGTCCTGCTTAAGGTACATATCGTTCAGGGTGGTGATTTCCAGCTCCCCGCGGGCGGAGGGCCTGACCTCATGGGCCATCTTGCTCACGCCCCTGGGATAGAAGTACAGGCCGGTGATGGCGTAGTTGCTCTTGGGCTGGGCGGGCTTCTCCTCCACGGAGATGACCCTGCCGTTTGCATCGAACTCCACGATGCCGAAACGTTCGGGGTCGTTTACGTAGTAGCCGAACACGGTGGCGCGCTTGTTTCCCTCGGCGTTTTCCACGGCGGTTCTCAGGATCTTGCTGAAGCCGTTGCCGTAGAAGATGTTGTCGCCCAGCACCATGGCGCAGGCGTCGTCGCCGATGAATTCCTCGCCCAGCAGGAACGCCTGGGCCAGGCCGTCCGGCGAGGGCTGCACGCAGTAGGAAAGGTGCACGCCGAACTGGCTGCCGTCGCCCAGCAGGTTGTCAAAGCGCGGAGTGTCCTCCGGCGTGGAGATGATCAGGATATCCTGGATGCCCGCCAGCATCAGGGTGCTCAGCGGATAGTAAATCATGGGCTTATCGTAGACGGGAAGCAGCTGCTTGGATGTAACCATGGTCAAGGGATACAGGCGGGTGCCCGCGCCGCCGGCCAGAATGATGCCTTTCATGTTTCTTCTCCCCCGTATAAAGATAGTTTCAGATATATGTATTATAACCGAAGCTTCCCAAAATGGCAACATGCCGCCGTTATTCGTCGAAAATTCGGTATTTTCCGTAGCTTCGCTGTTTTTTTATTAAAATGATCTGTATATATAGATTATTTTTCCGAAGTATGCTATACTTATGATGTGTTATTTTCGGATAATGCCGCACAGCATGAAGCGTTAAGCTGTGGGTTTACTCATTCCGAGAGGAGGTTGAGCAATTGGTAGATTATACCAAGTACAAGTTGAAGGCTGCTGACGAGCTGGCAAGCGTTCTGAAGAATGTGGACAACCTGTTCGTTCTGGCCTGCAACAAGTGTTTCAAGGACTTTGATACCCTTGACGAGCCCGACTGCGCAGAATTCGTGAAGATCGCTGAGGAAAACGGCAAAACCGTCACCGGCAGCGCACGCATCGATTTCCTGTGCAACAAGACCCAGACTGCGAGAAAGCTCAAGGACCTGATTCCCGAAGGCACCCAGTGTGTGTTCGTGGTCGCCTGCGGCCTTGGCGTACAGACCATCGCCGATATGGTTGATCTGCCCGTTTTCGCAGCTACCAATTCCCTGAACTACACCGGCCATCACGGCATGGCCCTGACCAAGAAGGCCTGCGACGCCTGCGTCCAGTGCTACCTGAACATCACCGGCGGCATCTGCCCCATCGTGGATTGTTCCAAGTCCCTGGTCAACGGCCAGTGCGGCGGCGCCAAGGACGGCAAGTGCGAGGTTTGCGCCGACAAGGACTGCGCATGGCAGAAGATCCAGGAAAAGCTGGAAGCGCAGGGCCGCCTGGACGAGCTGAAAAACCAGCCCGTGCAGATTCGCGACTACTCCAAGGTCAACTTCAAGGTGATCAATGATTATGTAAAGGCCATCCGCGCCGAGCGCCTGGAAGGCTATTACGGCGGCGTTCATCCCGTTGAGGGCAAGGAAGCCACCGAGCATATGCCCCTGGTTCGCTTCCCCGAGCCGGATATGGTTGTGATTCCGCTGTCCATGCACGCAGGCGCACCCGCCACCCCCATCGTTGAGGTGGGCGACAAGGTGCAGGTGGGCCAGAAGATCGGCGAGAGCGCCGGCTTCATCAGCTGCACCGTGCACGCAAGCGTCAGCGGCGAGGTTGTGGCCATCGAGGACCGCCCCCACGCCACCCGCGGCATGTGCCAGAGTATCATCATCAAGAACGATAAGCAGAACACCGTGCACGAATCCGTGCAGCCCGTGGCCGATCCCGATTCCCTCACCCAGGACGATATCGTTGCCCTGGTGCGCGAGAAGGGCATCGTCGGCATGGGCGGCGCAGGCTTCCCCACTTCCGTTAAGCTCAAGCCCGCCAAGCCCGTTGACACCATCCTGCTCAACGGCTGCGAGTGCGAACCCCGCCTGACCGCCGACCACCGCGTGCTGCTGGAGTATGCAGACGACGTGGTTT
>JAGBAU010000283.1 GCA_017938785.1 Clostridia bacterium | reverse complement strand
GGTGCGCATTTGCAATGCCCTGAAAATATCCCCCAATCTGCTTTTGCAGGATTCTCTGGATGATGATTTGATCGAAAAGGGTGCAGGGCTTTCGGAAAACCATCTGCGCTTGCTGCGCGAAATTTCAGATAATATTATTAAGTATACCGTGGAGCTGCCGGACGAAAAGTAGTTTTGCTCCATACAGGAATGCGCCCTTGGGGCGCATTTTGCATCTTTTCTAGCCGGTGCTTGACGAATTCGGAGAATTCGAGTATAATAGTGTTATCACATTAAAGCGCGAAAGCTGAGGAAGAGCAATGTTTGAATCCAGATTGAAGAATGCACGGGCAGATTTGTTGGCGCAGGCCTTTTTGTCCCTGGAGACAGAGGAGGATTGCTATCGCCTGTTTGAAGATCTCTTCACCATTCGTGAGGTACAGGATTTGTCCTCCCGCATGGAAATTGCGCTGATGCTGCGCGACAAGGTGACCTACAATGAAATCGTTGAAAAGACCGGCGCTTCCACGGCCACCATCGGCCGCGTGAACCGTGCGCTGAATTACGGTGCGGGCGGCTATGAGCGCGTGATCGAAAAGCTGGAGAAAAAGGATTAAATACATGAATTATCTGGATAAACTCAATCCCGAGCAGCGAGCCGCCGTTTTACAAACGCAGGGTCCGCTGCTTGTTTTGGCGGGTGCGGGCAGCGGTAAGACCCGCGTGCTCACCTGCCGTGTGGCGCATCTGATTGAACAGGGCGTGCCGCCGTGGAAGATTCTGGCCATCACCTTCACCAACAAGGCGGCCAGGGAAATGGTGGAGCGCGTGGACCAGCTGGCGGGTGAATCCGGCAAGGACGCCTGGGTATCCACTTTCCATTCCTGCTGCGCGCGCATTCTGCGCCGGGACATCGAAAAGCTGGGCTACAAGCGTGAATTTGTCATCTACGATGAGGACGACCGCATGAGCGTCATCCGCGGCGTGGCCAAATCACTGGAGCTGAGCGATAAGGAATACCCGCCCAAGGTGATCAAGGCCACCATATCCGACGCCAAGAACCGCATGCTTACCCCCAAGGAGTGGCTGCAGGATGCGGGCGATAATTTCCGCAACCGCAAGCTCATGGAAGCCTATGCCAAGTACGAGCAGACCCTCAAGGGCAACAACGCCCTGGACTTTGACGATCTGCTGATCAAAACCCTGGAATTGCTGGTTGGACATCCGCCGGTTCTGGAATACTATCAGGACAAGTTTGATTATGTTCTGGTGGACGAGTACCAGGATACCAACGTGGCCCAGTACCAGTTTGTGCGCCTGATGACGGGCAACAAGCGCAACCTGTGCGTGGTGGGCGACGATGACCAGTCCATCTACGGCTGGCGCGGCGCGGATATCCGCAACATCCTGGAATTCGAAAAGGACTTCCCGGACTGCAAGGTGATCAAGCTGGAGCAGAACTACCGCTCTACCGGCAACATCCTGGACGCCGCCAACCAGGTGATCGCCCACAACGCGGGCCGAAAGGAAAAGGCCCTGTGGACGCAGAGCGATACCGGCGATAAGATCGGCCTCTACCATGCTATGGATGAGCGCGACGAGGCGGCCTTCGCGGCGCTGATGTCCAAGAAGCTCATGAACCAGGGCATGCGCCCGGGCGAAATCGCCGTACTCTACCGCACCAACGCCCAGTCCCGCGTCATTGAAGAAGCGTTCGTGCGCTCCGGCGTGCCTAACCGCATCTACGGCGGCCAGCGCTTCTACGACCGCAAAGAGGTCAAGGACCTGATCGCCTACATGCGCGCACTGGTGAACCCGGACGACGATGTATCCGTGCGCCGCATCATCAACGAACCCAAGCGCGGCATCGGCGAGAGCACCATCGAAGCGCTCATGCTCCATGCCGAGGAGAGTGATATTTCCCTCATGGGCGCGGCGCTGGACTGCGAAAGCGCCAACCTGTCCTCCCGCGCAGAGCGGCTGGTGGGCAATTTTTCCCAGCTGATGATCGAACTGACCGAGGCCATGTATTCCATGACCATGACGGAGTTCACTTCCGCCCTCATCGAAAAGACCGGCTATGTGAAGGCGCTGGAGGAATCCAAAACCGAAGAAAACCAGACCCGCATCGAGAACATTCGAGAACTTGAAGGCGCGGTCGCTGAATTTGAAAAGCTCAATCCCGAGGGAACCCTCTCTGATTTTCTGGAGAATGTGGCCCTCATTACCGATGTGGACAACCTGAACGAGACCACCGGCGCGGTGACGCTGATGACGCTGCACTCCGCCAAGGGCCTGGAGTTCGATGCCGTGTTCCTCGTGGGCATGGAGGAGGGCGTGTTCCCGCTGAGCCGCTCCCTCTTCGATGACAATGCACTGGAGGAGGAGCGCCGCCTGGCTTACGTGGGCATCACCCGTGCCAAGAAGAAGCTCTACCTGAGCCACGCCCATACCCGTGCACTGTACAATACCCGGTCGGCCAATGCGCTGTCTCGCTTTGTGAGCGAGATTCCGCCTAGGCTCATCCAGGAGGGCGCGGTGCGCAGCCAGACCCGCCTGCCCAACAACGCAGGCCGTCCCATGCAGCCGTCCGCACCCTCGCCGTCTGCACCGCGATACAGCTATTCCAAGCCTGAACCCCGTCCTGCGCCTCAGCAGGGCAAGGCCCTGGGCATTCCGGGTCTGCAAAAGGGCTTCGGCGGTACAAGGTCTTCTGCGCCCCAGCAGGGCCTGAAGCTCTTTAAGCCCGGCGATGCGGTGGTGCATGCCGTGTTCGGCAAGGGCACCGTCACCGAAATTGAAGGCGAAGGCAGCGCCCAGAAGGTCATCGTGCGCTTCAACGCCACGAACCAGATGAAGCGCTTCTCGGCGAACATTGCGCCACTTCGGAAGATCAACGACTAAATAATTGGAGGTTTCGGCATGAACCGTATGCGCGAGTTGGTGGACCGGCTCAACGAAACTGCATATCAGTATTATACTCTGGACATGCCCACCATTTCCGACCGGGAATGGGACGCCATGTACGATGAACTTGTGCGCCTGGAGGCGGAAACCGGCGAACGCCTGCCGGATTCGCCCACCCGCCGCGTGGGCGGCGAGGTGCTGGCCGGCTTCGAACCC
>JAGBAU010000282.1 GCA_017938785.1 Clostridia bacterium | reverse complement strand
TGCTGAGGATGTGGTAGAAGCGGTTATGCTGAAATTGAACGACCGTATTGATTTGCTTCACAACTGCAATCAAACATCGCTGCGTTCATATTTGCTTACATGCGTTCGCAATGAAGCAATCGGACAGCTTCGCAAAGACGGTAAGATCTATCCTGGCGATGCAGAGGAAAAACTGCGTACATTGCCGGATGGTAGCGATGCCGTGGATGCGAAACTGCTGTACCGGGAGCAGGTGTGATCTCTGGTAAAGGCGCTGCAGAGCCTGCCGGAGAGGGAATGCCTGGCGTTGCGCATGAAGTATTACGAGAACATGAGCGATGTAGAAATCGGTACAATACTTAGTATTAAAGCCAGTGCCGTGCGCTCACTGATTGGCCGTGCCCGCAGGAAAGTATTTGAACTTCTGAGAGAGGAGGAAGCACGATGAAACGAAACTCCTTCATTCCTGATCACAGCCCGGTAGCGCTTGAGGAAGCTTATCAGGCTGCGCTGCTTAACCTCGCGTTCCAACAAATTGAACAGGAGGAATTGGCAATGATGCGCAAACGAATTCACGATACATCCCGTTCACCTCAAAAGATCCAATTTGAAAAGAAGCTGGAAAACAAAATCCGTAAGGAACGTGCAAAATCTTTCCTGCAGTACAAGCTGCCTAGAATTGCGCAGGTGGCAGCCTGCCTGATTGCAGTTTTGTCCATAGGCGCAGGCGTAGCATTGGCTGCTTCGCGCGAAGTTCGAAGCTGGGCGGCAGGTGTACTGACAGGAACGGTGATCGATGAGTCCGGATTTGGCTTTGGAAATGAACCTCTGACCTTAAGCATCACCGATGGCGTAAACATGGATGAACAACTGTTACTTGTGGAGGACGGTGAAACGCTCATACTGCACGAGAGCATGGAGGCGGAGCCGGCGCGCTATGAATGGAGGGACAGGGGTGCACGCAGGCTGTCGAAGCTGGTTGCCTATGGTGATACCATCTATGTTCTCTTTGAAGATGGATACAAGCATGAAGCTGCTCCTGAAGAAGAGGGTACATTTACACGCGTATGGCTGGGTGAAAGCTTTGATCGAGTTGGGCTTGGCCGTGTGCAGTTCGATGCGGACGGAACTTTCACCGTGGAAGCACTTGCATATTTCGATGGCAAAGATTTGTTTGGCCCAGGCGTTAAGGGTTGTGCTGTATCGACTGCCGCAGCCGGGAACGGAAAACTGTACTTCGTTACTGTATATGATGAACCCGGTACGGAGGGAATTAGCTTCGGTAATCGCCGTGCACGGCTACTCGCTTATGATTTGACAAGCTTTGAACTGACAGAACTATCATTGCCCATTGGAAATAAAGACAGCCCCGAATGCGAGCTGTTCAGTGACGGCGATGTGTTCCTTGCGGCATCCACGCAGGAGCTGCCTGTGCAGATTTGGCGTATTGATACGGATGGAAGCTGTACTGGAGTTGCCGGGTTCAGCGATGGCAATCGCCCCAACAGCTTTGCCTACCGCGCGGCGACCGATACCCTCTACTTCCAGAAGAATTCCGCAATTTATGCTGCTGCTCACTTCGATGTTGCCAATGCACAGCGTGTGGCTTTGTCCAATGGTCGTGGTGGTAAGGGGCTGTTGGTTGGCAAGAACAGTTATGCGCTGATTGACAACAAGGTCGAAGTCTTCAATCTTGATGATACAATCAGTAATGTATCGGAACTGGTGGTCGGCGGCGGCTTCGGTACCTTCATGAACGATGAATTGCGCGAACAAAACCCGGAGCTTACATTAACCAATGATCCGATTGAAAATGCTGTGCAAAAGAGCGGAACAAGCGATATAGGGAAGCTTTACCGCGAGAAACTGCTCTCCGGCGAAGCGAAGGCCGATTTGATTTCTTCCTTCTATGATGATGACAGCATTCTGTACGCAGCAGGCTGGGGAAAACCCATCAAGGATGACGTGATCTGTGCAGAGATTGACCGCATGCCGGAGAGTGTGCGCAGGTACGTGACAAGGAATGGTGAATACATCGCTTACCCCTATAATGTATTCTATGCTCATCCTGATTTGTGGATTGATTCTGAGCGTTGGGCAGAGTTGGGTTTGGGAGAAAAACCGCAGACCTGGCTGGAGCTGATGCAAAAGCTCAGTGAGCTTTCCCACAGTGAAAATGCAGGTAAGTATGTGATTTCCACCAATGGCATGAGTTTGGCACAGACGCTGGTACTGAACATGACCGATGGTTTTGCAAGAAGCTGGGCGGCGCGAGGAATGGAAATGGACTTCGGCGGCGCAGATTTTCAAACTGCAATGGAAGCGCTCAAAGGCATCGATTTCAACGCATTGCGATGCTTTGAGGAGGGAGACAATGTTGAAGACAACTTCGTTATTCTCTCAAGCGGTATGTATGATCCGGTGGCCATGTCTACAAAGGTAAATGGTATCACGCTGAAGATACACCCGGAGGATAAAAAGATCAGCGGAGGAGGCTGCCACATTGCCCGCATCAATCCAGCAAGCGATGCGGAAGAACTGGCATACAGTTTCCTGTATGTCCAGGAGGAATTGGATGAACCGAGCATTTTTGAACGCCTGCGCTATGATTTCACCACGCCTGCTGAAGAACTGGCAGAACTAAGCGGTGAACTTGCTGCGGCAGAAGAAATTGAAACCTACCGTGAGGCAGTTGGTGATGTGTGGATCGGCGGCTTGAACATGACAAGTATGGAAAAGCGCAACGCTGCGTTGGATGCCTATGCAAAAGGCAAAACCAGTTTCAGTGCCCTGGCGGAACAGCTCAATTCAGCTTATACGGATTTATGGTAAAAGAGAAAAAGT
>JAGBAU010000281.1 GCA_017938785.1 Clostridia bacterium | reverse complement strand
GCTGCCGGCGGGCGGTGCCCGCTGCCACCTGGCTGCCGCGCTATAGCGAACAGAAATCCACCCCGGCAAGAATGGGGTGGATTTTTTATGTTGCTTTTCTATACTTTCTTCTGTATAAAGCACGAAATCGGGCCCGGCAAGAATGGGCCCGATTTCTAACGTTTGGTTTTATTGAACTAACGGTAGAAATCCTGCGCTTGAATCTATGGCGCAGGATTTCGTACTTCGGGATATAGATGCTGGCGGACCGAAACACAGAACCCCTGCCCCATAATCTACGGGGCAGGGGTTCGTCGCTACAGCGCCGCCAGGCAGGTGGCAGCGGTGCCTCACCGCAAGGTGATGATTACGCGGCGGTAGGGTTCTTCGCCTTCGGAATGGGTGGTGACCTCGGGGTCATTCTGCAGTGCGGAGTGCAGGATGCGGCGCTCGTTGGGGTTCATGGGCTCCAGGGCGACGCGGCGACCGCTCTTCTTTGCACGGTTGGCCATGCGAACGGCCAGCTTGCGCAGGGCCTCTTCGCGCTTGGCGCGGTAGTTCTCGGTATCGAGAGAGACGCGCAGGTAATCCTCGCGGCCGCGGTTCACGTTCAGGCTGGTGAGATACTGCAGGGCGTCCAGGGTTTCACCGCGACGGCCGATGAGGATGCTCATGTTCTCGCCGGAGAGCAGCATCTTGAGCTGTTCAGCGGTCTCGCACACGGCGATTTCGGTGGGAACTTCCATCTTATCGGTCAGGCCCTTGAGGAAATCGCGGGCAATCTTGGCGGTTTCGCTCAGCTCCTCTTCGGGAGTAGCGACGAAGGGCTCGGCGGGCTCCATGGGTGCGGCCTCGGTTACGGGCTCGGCCTTGGGCTCACGGTTTTCCTTCTTTTCCTTCTTGGCGCGGGGCTTGCGTTCCTTCTTTTCCTTGGGCTGTTCTTCGGTAGCGGCTTCGGCCTTGGGGGCTTCTGCTTCAACCTTGGTTTCTTCGGCCTTGGGGGCCTTTTCCTTCTTCTTTTCGTTGCCGCGCTTGGAGGCCTTTGCAGGCTGGTCCAGGGTGAACACGGGCATTTCGATATCGAAGGAATGATCTTCTTCCTTGACGGTCAGGCGTACCTTTGCAGGCTTGCCGAACATGCCGAACAGTCCGGGGCTACCCATATCGATGACGCTGGTTTCTACCTCGTCAAGAGTGCAGCCGAGCTGCAGAAGGCCATTCTGAATGGCGTCTTTTACAGTCTTGCCGCTTGCTTCAATAGATCTGTTCAAGGCAATTTGCCTCCTTACTCAATGTGCAGGAATTACTTGATCTCTGCGCTGTCGGCTTCGAGAGCGGCCTTCTTGTCCTTGCTGTCCAGGTACCAGTTTACGATGACCTGCTGCAGGATCTGGATAACGTTGGCGGCCATCCAGTAGATGGCGAATGCTGCGTTATACTGGGCGCAGATGTACAGGGAGAACAGGGGGAAGAACCACTTCATGAAGCCGCTGTTCATGGCGTTGGCTGCGGCCTGCTGTTCAGCGCCGGCATTGTCATCCTGAGCGGGAGTGGAACCACCGGTCACCTTGGTCATGAAGAACTTGCTGACGGCGGAAAGCACAGGCAGGATGAACAGGCCGTTTGCATACTGGAACAGGGCTGCAAAGGACTTGGGCAGGGTGAGCACGGGGTTGAAGAACACCAGGCTCAGCTGCAGGCGGATGAACTGGTCAGCGCCATACTGTGCAGCGATGGCAGCGTATTCAGCGGTGCCCAGGAACTCACGTGCGGCAGCGATGTTTGCCTCGGTGAGGATTTCGGAACCGTTGACTGCCACGATGGTCTTCAGGGAATTAACGGTGGGCAGGATGGTGGAAGAGAAGGAATCCGGCTGGAACACGTTCTTAATCCACAGCCAGCTTTCCATTGCGGGAACTTCGCCGGTTTCCATGATCTGCAGGATCATGGCGATGGTGTGTTCGTTGCCGAGATTGCGCATTGCGCCGAACATCCACCAGAGAACCGGCAGGGAGATGAGCATCGGCAGGCAGCCGGCCATGGGGCTCACTTTCTCATTGCGATAGAGTTCGTTGAGCTTGACGTTCAGCTTGTCCTTGTCGTTTGCATATTTCTTCTGCAGCGCCTGAACCTTGGGCTGAATCCTGTTCATGGCGCGCATGCTCTTCTTGCTCTTAATGTCCAGGGGCAGAAGCACCAGACGAATAAGCACGGTGAAAACTACGATGGACCAGCCGTAATTGCCGACCCAGCTGAATATCCATTCCAGGATACTCTGAAAATAACCGCTCATTGAAAATCCTCCACGGAAGTAATGTCTGTTCCGCCCGGGGGAAAAAGTTGCACAAAAGAATGCCCGACGCCCAGTTCAGCGGGGCATTCTCCTAGGCACCGTGCGGCTCAGGGGACGGGATCATACCCGCCCTTGTGAAACGGGTTGCAGCGAAGTATCCGGCGCAGCGCCAGATACCCGCCCTTGATTGCGCCGTATTTTTCGATGGCCTCAACTGCATACTGCGAGCATGTAGGTATGAACCTGCAGCAGGGCTGATGCAGGGGGGATATGGCTCCGCGGTAGAAGCGTACCAGCCACAAAAGAAACCTCTTGGGCAATGATGATATCCACCGCATCACGAATTATCCTCTCTTACGAGCTTTGCCCGCGCGAGCAGAGACCGAAGCTCGCGCGTAAGCTCCTCATGCGGAACCGTTTTCAGCGCCGGACGCGCAATGAAGATGTACTTTCCGCATTTCAATTCTGTGCGCATCCTGCGCACATCCTCACGCATGCACCGCCGGATGCGGTTGCGCGTGACGGCATTGCCCACCTTCGAGGAAACCGAGAAGCCGAACTTCTGCTCCCGTCCCTTCAGGTAGATCAACACGAGATTCCTTGAGGGGAATGATTTACCTCTACGATAGACATAGCGGTAATTCTTGTTATCGCCGAGTCTGTAGCGCCGCGAAAAGCTTTCGCTCACGCGCGCGATGCGATCCTGCCCCTCCATGTCGGGTTCAGGAATCAGACGGTCAGAGCCTTGCGGCCACGGGCACGACGGGCCTTGAGTACGCGACGGCCGGCCTTGGTCTTCATGCGGGCGCGGAAACCGTGAACCTTGGAACGCTGACGCTTCTTGGGCTGGTAAGTACGGAACATGAATAAACAACTCCTTCAATCTAAATATGAGGCTATTGACTCTCTGTTTGAGCAGAAATTCCCAAACATACAGGCTTTATTATACGTTTTTCTGTTGAACATGTCAAGTGCAACCTTGTGAATTCAGAATCTGCTTTTCCAACTTTTCACATCAAAGTCCCAATTCTTCCCGTGCTTTACAAACCCGGAGGGATGCCTTACAATAGAAACAACGAAAACAAACCGGAAGGGAGGGAGCATTTTGCAGAACAAACGCATCTGCAACCTGCGAAGGCCTGCGTTCCTGCCCGCGGCGCTGGCGACCATCATGGCGCTCATCCTGATCTTTGCGGCCATGAGCCTGATCAGCGGCGAAAATCCCGCGGCTTATCCCTACGACAGCTACCTTCTGCAGGCCCAGGCCTGGCTGCGCGGTGAAACCGCCCTGGACAGGAACTACGAATTCCTGGAGCTGGCCGTGTACAACGGACGCTACTACGTGTCCTTCCCGCCCGTTCCCTCCGTGCCCATGGTGCTCTACAGCCTGATCTGGGGCGACGATGTGCCCGGCGGGTTGTTCCAGAAGATCTACATCGCCATCGCCTGCCTGGTGGTTCTGTCCGAAATCCAGCGCACCAAGCGCATGAAGGTGCAGGAAGGAATCGCCTGGGCAATTCTTCTGTGCCTGGCCAGCGCTATGCTGCCGATTTCCCTGGTGGGCGGCGTTTGGTATGAAGCCCAGATCCTGGCCTTCCTGTTCTGCGTATGCGCCATCGCAGCGCTGCGGCGGGGACGGTGCATCCTCGCCTGCCTGTGCTACGCCCTGAGTGTGGGCTGCCGTCCCTTCTGCGTGGTGCTGGGGCCGGTGCTGCTGATGATGTACATTCAGGATGCCCGCCGGGATGGAAAAACATTCCGGGAGGGCGCGCTGCGCCTGCTGCCCGGCATCATCGTTGGCCTGTGCGTGGCCGCCGCCTATGCGGCCTACAACTACGCCCGCTTCGGCAATGTATTCGAGTTCGGCCACAACTACCTGCCGGAATTCACCCGCGCGGAGCACGGTCAGCTGTCCTTTGAATATGTAGGCAAAAACTGGAAGACTCTGTTCTTCGGCCCGCCCTTCTCCGTGAGCAGCGGAAAGATCAGCATCAACCAGTTCGGCTTTTCCATGTTCCTGAGCTGCCCCATTTTCATCGTGAACACGGTCTGGCTGGTGCAGGACATCGTCCGCCGCCGCTTCGATGCCACGAAGCTCACCATCATATTGATGTGCACGGTGAACCTGCTGCTTTTGCTGATGCACCGCACCCTGGGCGGCCATCAGTTCGGCGCGCGCTACGCCCTGGAGCTGGTGCCCATGAGCCTGGCATGGTATCTGATCAGCCCGGACAGGCGGGAGCTGACCCGCTGGGAGAGCGTGCTGCTGGTGTTCGGCTTCATCTTCAACTTTGCAGGCGGCTGCCTGGTACACATCTGACGGAGGACATTCATGAAGAAAATCAAGGACCTGTTCCTGCCCGGCAAGGTGCGCGCATCCTATGCGGACGCGGGTGATTTCCTGCGGGTAGCCTGCGTGGGGTTCATCGGCTGGTACCACATCTGGCAGCAGAGCTGGCTGAACCCGGACCTGCACATCGCCGGGCACAGCTTCCGCTTCTATCCGCTGGTGGCCTGCGGCTACATGTTTGTGGATTTGATGCTGCTGCTCAGCGGCTTCTTGCTGATGCTGGGCTGGCTGAGCGGCCGGAGCCGGGATCTGCGCAGTTTCTACACCGCCAGAGCTGCGCGCATCCTGCCCAGCTATTTACTGTGCATGGCCATCATGCTCTTTGCATGGGCGCTGCCCGGCCAGAAATACGGCACATCGAAGCACATGTGGACGGACATCCTGTCCCATCTGACCTTCACCCACAACCTGTTCAGGGATTCCTACAGCTACACCCACTTAAACGGCGCGCTGTGGACCCTGGCGGTGGAGGTGCAGTTCTACCTGATCTTCCCGCTGGTGGCCCGCTCCTTTGAGAAAAAGCCCGCCCTCACCTACACCGGCATGGTCGCCCTGGGCTTTTTGAGCCGGACATACATCGCCCTCACCATCGAGGACGCAAGCATCTACGTCAACCGCCTGTCCGCCATGATGGACGTCTACGCCAACGGCATGCTGGCGGCGTGGATATTTGTGAAGCTGAAGAAGGCGCCCCGCCGCGCATGGCGGGCATGGCTGAGCACATTGCTGACCGTTCTGTCGGCGGTGCTCATCTATCACATCCTCGATGCACAGCTCTCCCGCCGGGGCGGCGAGACGGTGCACATGGGCCAGATGCTCCGGCGCTATCCGCTGAGCCTGCTGGGCAGCGTGTTCCTGGTGTGCGGCAGCCGCAGCATACTGCTTCTGCGCAGGCTGTTCTCCAACGGGGTCTCGCGCTTCCTGTCCGGCATCAGCTTCAACTTCTACATCTGGCACCAGTTCCTGGCGGTGAGATTGAAGGCATGGCGCATTCCCCGGTACGAGGGCGAGGATCCCCACCGGGCGGGCCTGATGCCCTGGCAGTGGCAGTACACCCTGTGCTGCTTCGCCGCAGCGCTCGTCACGGCGCTCATCATCACCTACCTGGTGGAAAAGCCCTGTGCGAAGGCGATTAAGCGCGCCCTTTCCGGGAAAGGCACTTGAAACGAAAGGGCATAAGTGATAGAATAAGAATAGGAAATAATGACACCGAAAGGATGTTTTTACCATGGCAAAGTCCCGCGAAGAGCTGCTCAAGCTGCTCAACTGTCCCGATGGTCTTGAGAACCTGAAGGGCCTGATGGTATCCGAACCCGCTCCCGAAACCGGCCGCGATGTGAACAACCACATCCACACCACCTATTCCTTCAGCCCCTATTCCCCCACCGCAGCCGTATGGTTTGCCCGTCAGGCAGGCCTGTGCACCTGCGGCCTGATGGACCACGACTCCATCGCCGGCGCTGAGGAATTCCTGGCCGCCGCAGAGGCCGCCAAGATGTGCGCCACCATCGGCATCGAGTGCCGCGTGAGCTTCGCCAACACCCCCTTCGGCGACAAGAAGCTCAACAACCCCGACCAGAAGGGCGTTGTATACATGGCTCTGCACGGCGTACCCCACAACAAGGCCGCCGAGATCAACGAATTCTTCGCGCCCTACCGCGCAAAGCGCAACGAGCGCAACATCAAGATGGTCGCCGCCGTCAACGAAATGATGGGCAAGTACGGCGTTACCATCGACTTCGAGAAGGACGTGCTGCCCCTGTCCAACTACGCTGTGGGCGGTTCCGTCACCGAGCGCCATCTCTCCAGCGCGCTGGCCT
>JAGBAU010000280.1 GCA_017938785.1 Clostridia bacterium | reverse complement strand
TACTGATAACGTGCATTTCCCCACTTCTCGAAGATCATTAAGCTACTCTTCCCTTTGAGATATCCCATAAAACTTGATACTGCCATCTTTGGTGGGATCTCCAGCAACATATGCACATGATCTATACACACTTCTGCTTCGAGTATATTGACACCCTTCCATTGGCATAACTGTCGCAGAAACGCTCCGATTTCTAATCTCCGCTCTCCGTAAAACGCTTTCCGTCTGTACTTTGGTGCGAATACCACATGGTATTTGCAATTCCATTTTGTATGTGATAAACTATGGGCGTCATTCAGATTGTTGTTCATTTGGATGTCCTCCTTTTGATGTTTTCCTCGCAGTTGCCAGACCGCAAGGTTATTCTAACATCAAAAGGAGTTTTTTCGTCCTGTTTTATAGCTGTAAGCGTTACTGAACCCCACGCCTAGCGTGGGGTTTTCGTATACAAAAATCCGCACTGCCGTTTCTCGGCAGTGCGGTCAGTTTTGTTACGGAATATCCTCCACCACGGTTTCGGGGGGATTGTCCAATCTGGCGGGATCGTTGAAGATGCGCTTCATGTACTTCAGAACGCTGGCGTAGTAGAAGCCGTCGCAGATGCGCTCGTCCAGGCAGAAGCCCATGTCTACGTATTTCCGGGCCTTGATGGTGCCGTCGTCCTGCACTTCGTTGCGGCGGTACTTCTTGCCGAAGGCGATGAACACCGGCATATTGCCGAAGTTGTACAGGTGGTGGATGATGGCGGGGATGCCGAGAGAGCCCATGGAGGTGAAGAACACGGAGCCGTGGAAGGGGCTGACCTCCAGCAGGAACTTGGGCAGCAGACCGAAGAAGTCCAGAATCTCCAGCAGGCGGACCGCCACGATGTACACGGGGCCCGGCAGCAGGGACAGAAGCCCGGCCACCTTGTCGAAGCTGTTGTCGGACTCAGGGGCGTCCTTGATGTCGGACACAGCCTTTTCGAACTTCTCGTAGATGTCGTAGGCCGTATCCGTGGGCTTCAGGTGAAGCTTGATGCAGGTGTCGGGAGAATCCACGGACATGACCTTCTTGATGGTCATGGAATACTGGATGTCATCGCCGCGGCTGTAGATCTCCCGGCCGGAGATGAAGCGGTTGACCTGGGGATACTGGGCGATGCAGCGCACGTAGGCGGCAATGAAGGCGTGGTTCAAACCGAAGCCGGTGAGGCCCTCCTTGCGCTTCTGCCGGACGTACTTTTCCATCTCGGAAATTTCCATCTCTGTGGTGATGGTGTTGCAGGCATCATTGCGGGTCTTCATGATGTAGGGCATGGCCCGGCTCATGGCGGGGACTGTACGAACCCGGCGGCCGTCGGAGCGGTCGCCCCAGGTGGGATGATACTGGCCGTCGGTGTGGGGCCGCATGGCGAACACGGTCAAAAGACCTGCCAGCAGGGCCAGCACATCGATGCCGCAGCCGAACCACAGGTCCAGATCTCCGGAGCCGAAGGCGGCGCGGCCATCATAGACCTGTACGCCCAGCGCGCCCAGGAACATCAACGGCAGCGCCCAGGTGGCCCGAAGCCGCCCGCCGGTGATGAGCCGATAGAAGATATAAAATGCCAGGTAAACAAGGATGCTCAGGAAAACCATCCGCTTGGCCCAGCCCCGCAGAATAATGACGGCAGAGAAGTAAACGGCCATCATCAGAACCGGAGTTGCGGTGCGGTAGAAATGCTCCTGTCCGTCCAGGAGAATCTGCAGCGCGAAAATCAGGCAGGCTGCCACCGGCAGGACGATCAAAAGCCACATCGTCGTTGTATCTGCGCCTTTCCCGCAGTAATATGCGATGCGGAGTCCCACCGAGCCGACCATCAGAACGGCTGCGAGCCAGACCAGAACATTGTTCCGGTTGACATAATAAGAAATTCTCTTTTCCATACGCACACAGTTTATCATTTTTCGACATTTCTTGCAAGAGGAAATGAGAAAGGGTTGGAATTTCGGGGGAAATCTGGTATGATAGTAGAAATGAACGATGAATAATGAATAATGAATAATGAATAATTATGGTGTCCGCTTGCGCGGACGGATTTTGAGTTACTTCCAATCATAATTGCAGCTGCCAACGATCACAAGCAGCTATGGGTAAAATTCAATCGTCGCCGAAGGCGACTCCGCAATTATTCACTATTCATTATTCACTATTCACTAATCCTTCCCGGAGGTATACCCCATGAAACCTCTCCTCAAATGGCCCGGCGGCAAAGGTCGGGAGATCGATCAGGTCTACGGCCTGATTCCGGAATTCCGGCGTTATATCGAGCCGTTCTTCGGCGGCGGCGCGCTGTATTTTCACTTGCAGCCCAAGAAGGCCTGCATCAACGATACCGCCAAGGACCTGATGGAGTTTTATCACATGGTCCGTACCCGCAACGCCGAGTTCCGGGCCTGCCTGACCTGCTATGCCGAGAGCTTTCAGGGCATTCTGGATTTCGGCCGCATGCACGCCACCATGCTGCTGGAGCTGTTTGAGCTGACTGCCGTTGATCCGGAGACTGCCCGGGCCAGATTGACCGAGGTCATGGACGACTGGATGCCTGCGATCTTGTCCCTGTTTCATTATCATCTGGTCAGTGACGAAGCCGCCTTCCGCAAGGAGCTGGAAGAGGATTTGTGGGACAAGCTGGTGCGTACGGTGAAGAACCATGCAAAGACACCGTTCCCGCCGGACGATCTGGTGG
>JAGBAU010000279.1 GCA_017938785.1 Clostridia bacterium | reverse complement strand
TGCTGGTGCGGACGCAAGGCCATCACCAACGCCCGCGTGGTGAACGGCAAGGTTGCCCGCGAGGGCGAGCAGATCGTACTCGGCGGCAACGAGAGCTATGTGGCCCTGTGCCGCAAGCACTGGGCGAGGGGCGAGCTGGCTCCCGTTGAAGTGCGCAAGATTTCCACCGGCAAGAAGAAGTACATGGATTTGCTGCTGGAGGCCGATCCCAGCGAGGTAATGATTGACAAGTACCTGGACGACGGCGAGCTCTACGTTCTGGTGAAGGATGGAAATCCCGTGTGCGTTGCGGTTGTGGGTCAGGTGGATGATGAAACCTGCGAGCTGTACAACCTGGCCACCACCGAGGGAGAGCGTGGCAAGGGCTATGCATCGAAGCTGGTGAAGCATGTGCTGCGCCTCTGGCAGCCCCGGGCAAAGAAGATGCGCGTGGGTACCTCCAAGCAGCTGACGGGCTTCTATGAGAAGTTCGGCTTCAGGTACGCCTTCACCCGCGAGGGTTTCTTCCTGAACGAGAATTATGCGAACTGCACCTTCGATGAGCCGGATCTGAAGGACATGGAAGTGCTGGAAATCAAGCTGTAGGCAAAAGGGTTTCTCCAAACGGAGAAACCCTTTTATAATGCCTGCATTCTTCATGCAATCTTGGTTGAATCCATGGAAAAAACACGCTATAATATATCCTAGAAAGGTGTGTGTATTTATGTTTATTGCATCCGAATGGAAGGATTACGAAGTGATTGATACCGGCGACGGCGAGAAGCTGGAACGCTGGAAGAATATTATCCTGCGCCGCCCCGATCCCCAGGCCATCTGGCCCAAGCAGAAGCCGGAAATCTGGGGCAAGGCGGACGCATGGTATCACCGCTCCACCAAGGGCGGCGGTGAATGGGAGTTCTTCAAGAAGCTCCCCGACCGCTGGAGCGTGCATTACGGCGAACTGGAATTCTATGTGCGCCCCACCGGCTTCAAGCATACCGGCCTCTTCCCGGAGCAGGCCGTAAACTGGGACTGGATGGCAGGCCTCATCAAGAAGGCAAACCGCCCCATCCGCGTGTTGAACCTGTTTGGCTATACCGGCGGCGCCACCTGTGCATGTGCAGCGGCGGGCGCGAAGGTGACCCATGTGGATGCGGCCAAGGGCATGGTGCAGTGGGCAGGCGAAAACCGCAAGCTCAGCCAGATCGATGAAACCAGCGTGCGCTGGATCATCGACGACGCCCTGAAGTTCGTGCAGCGCGAGGAGCGCCGCGGCAACCGCTATGAGGGCATCCTGATGGATCCGCCCAGCTACGGTCGCGGCCCCGGCGGCGAGGTCTGGAAGCTGGAAAACGAGCTGTTCGGCCTGGTGCAGGCCTGCGAAAAGGTTCTGGCCGAGGACGCGCTGTTCATGCTGATCAACAGCTACACCACCGGCCTTCAGCCTGCGGTGCTGAACAATATGCTCACCATGACCGTGAAGAAGAACCACGGCGGTCGTGTTGTGGCCGATGAAATCGTGTTGCCCGTCACTTGCGGCGGCGTGCTGCCCTGCGGCGCCAGCGGCCGCTGGAGCAACGAATAATCCCGATAAATCTCTCTCCGGAGTTTTGAAATGATCTTACTATCCATCCAAAACGTCACAAAATCCTTCGCCATGAATACCGTGCTCAAGGATATCAACCTTACCCTCCATGCGGGCAGCCGCATGGGTTTGGTGGGCGCCAACGGCACGGGTAAATCCACGCTGTTCCAGCTGATCGCTGGCGTGATGGAGCCGGATGAAGGCAGCATCAACATCGTCAAGGGTACCCGCGTAGGCATGCTCACCCAGGAGGCGGATATTCAGTCCGACCTCACCGTGCAGCAGGAGCTGGAGCGCGTGTTTGACCCCTTGAAGGAGATGGAGAAGAAGCTGCGCAGCATCGAGGCGGAGATGGCGAATGCCGTGGATCCGGATGAAATCGACCGGCTTTCCCGCAGCTATGCAAACCTGCTGGATCGCTTTGAATCCTCCGGCGGCTACGAATGGCCCAGCCGCATTCAGGGCGTATTGGCGGGCCTGGGTTTTGCCAAGGGCCGCGCCGATGATCCTGCACGGGTGCTCTCCGGCGGCGAAAAGACCAGATTGTGCCTGGCCCGCCTGCTGCTCACCCAGCCGGATTTATTGCTGCTGGACGAACCCACCAACCACCTGGATCTGCAGTCCACCCAGTGGCTGGAGGAAACTCTGAAAAAGTACAAGGGCACCGTGCTGGTCATCAGCCATGACCGCTATTTCCTGAACTCCGTGTGCGACTGCATGGCGGAAATCAGCCTGCGCAGGCTCACCCAGTACGACGGCAACTACGATCAGTTCTCCGTGAAGCGCCGCGCCGATCTGGAGCGCCAGATGAAGGAGTACAAGCTCCAGCAGGCGGAAATCGCCCGGCAGGAAGCCATCATCCAGCGCTATCGCATGTACAACCGCGAAAAGAGCATCAAGGCTGCCGAGAGCCGCGAGAAGCGTCTGGAAAAGATGGAGCGCCTGGAAAAGCCCCAGAATGAGCAGAAGGTGCGCTTCAGTTTTGAGGCCAAGCGCCGCACCGGCGACGATGTGCTCATGGTCAAGGAGCTCTCCAAGGGCTTCGACGGCCGCACCCTGTTTGAGAATTTCAACCTGCACCTGCGCGCGGGCGACCGCGTGGCCATCATCGGTCCCAACGGCGTGGGCAAGTCCACGATGTTGAACATCGTGGCCGGCCAGCAGACCTCGGACAAGGGTTCTGTGATGTTCGGCGCCAATGTGGAGCTGGGCTACTACGAGCAGCACCAGACCAAGCTCAATCCCAACAAGGATATCCTGAACGAGCTGTGGGATGATTTCCCGCGCCTCGAGATCGACCGTGTGCGCGGCGTGCTGGCGCTGTTCCTCTTCGTGGGGGACGATGTGTTCCAGCCCATCCACACGCTGTCCGGCGGCGAGAAGGGCAGGGTTTCCCTGGCGAAGCTCATGCTGCGCCATGACAACTTCCTGCTGATGGACGAACCTACCAACCATCTGGACATGGACAGCCGCGAGGTGCTGGAGGGTGCGCTGGAGGATTTCGACGGTACCATTCTCACCGTATCCCATGACCGCTACTTCATCAACCGCGTGGCCAACCGCGTAGTGGAGATGACTCCCGACGGCGCGAAGGAATACATCGGCAACTACGATGATTACCTGGAGAAGAAGCGCCTGGAGGAAGCAGGCATCGAGGAAATTGACTACGGCGGCAAGACCAAGACCCAGATCGACAAGGAAAAGCGCAAGGAACGCCTCGCCAAGGAGAGCGCAAAGGCCCTGCGCCAGAAGCTGAAAACCGCCGAGGAGGACATCGCCAGGACGGAAGAAAAGATCGCCGAGCTGGAAGCAGTGATGAGTGATCCGGAAACCTACAAGGATGCGGACTACGCCCAGCAGGTGGCCAAGGACCACCGCGATGCGCAGGCCCATCTGGATGAACTCTACGAAGCCTGGGAGGAACTCTCTGAGGCCGTAGCAGAGTTGGGGTAAAAGAAAAGGAGCGAATCCATATGGATTCACTCCCTTTTGTTTTATTCTGCGGTTTCGCCTTCGATCAGGCTGCTCACGTCCAGGATGTTGTTGCTGCTGCCGGATACCACGGGCAGTTTGCCGTCCCAGTTTTCGGCGATGATCTTATCGATCAGGTCGCTGGTGATATACTTGCCTTCGTTTTCCATACGGTAGGCTTCTGCGTCGGCAGCCATCTTCACGGCGTCGGCTTCTGCCTGGGCGGCGATCAGCATGCTCTGGGCCTTGGCTTCGGCCTGGATGCGCACGCGTTCGGCTTCCGCTTCGGACTGCTTGATGGAAACCTGCTTCTCGCGCTCAGCTTGGGCGATGGCGGTTTCGTTCTCGGTGGCGGCCTTCTTCTTCAGCTGCTCGGCAACCTGCTTGGATTCAACGGCCTCGATAAACTCGTTGGAGAAGTCAAAATCGATGATGTTGAAATCGCTGATTTCGATGCCCTGTTCGCCCAGCTTTGCGCCCAGCTCGTCGCGCATCATATCGCTGGATTCCTGACGCTTGGAGATCAGCTCCTCCGCGGTGTACTGGGCGCAGACAGATTTGAGCACCTCGTGGGTGGCGGGCACGATGATGTTGTTTTCGAACTGGGTGCCGTGCTTGCGGTAGATTTCAAAGGACTTCTCTGGAATCATGCGGTAGTTCACGGCAAGGGTGGCGGAAACCGTCTGGATGTCCTTGGAGAAGGCTTCGGTGCTCAGTTCCAGCTTCTTCACGCGGTTGTCCATGGACACGATCTTCTGGACGAAGGGAATCTTCAGGTGCATACCTTCAGCCAGGGCCTTGCCTTCTTCCACGCGGCCCAGGGTGAGCATGATGCCCGTGGAGCCTACGGGTACGACCGCCAGGCTGTTGGCCAGCAGAACGACAATCAGCAGCAGTGCAACCACTGCGATCACCAGAACCTTGATCAGTTTTTTCATTTGTATATCTTCCTTTCGATTTGGTTTCAGCGTTTCGATGCATCTTGCAGCGTGGCTCTATTCTATCGAAAAATGTCGAAAACCGCAATAGGAAACGCATGAAAACCACAGTTTGGCGCATCAAATGTCGATAAATTATTTTGTTTATCTGACATTTCTTTTTGTTTTGCCGTCTATAAGGTGAAGGAGATGATGAAATGAAAAGTATCGTGGCGTTGGCACTTATGCTGCTGCTCTTTAGCGCAGCCCGGGCAGAGAGCGTTCCTGCTTGGCAGGCGGACCCAATGAAATACAATTCCTGCGCAGATGTGTATCGATACTATGATTGCGTGCTCGCAGGAGATT
Organism: Clostridia bacterium; assembly: GCA_017938785.1. The sequence goes on along the minus strand of JAGBAU010000279.1, from coordinate 415 downwards.
TTGTTTATGAAAGTCAAGATTATTACACCAATAAGGATATATGCGATGTGTTGCTTCGGTGGGAGTATGACCATCCGGAAAACGTTGAACTGCTGCGGGATTGGGGAACAAGTGGTTTTGATGAGCTGTTTGACCGTGGCGACGGCCTGATTTTCATGGATGATAAAAACAGCGTATACCACGTAGACTATGATGGACAAAATGAAGAATTATTGTTTACCATACCCGAAGGAAACTCTTCAAAGAAAAACTGCGCCTTTTTGCTGCTGGTGGGAGACCGGCTGTACTACGAGGCGAAAAACGATCTCTGGTACTACAGCTTCGAGAATCAAAAGACGCATCTTCTGACCGATGGAACCCTGGCAAAGGAAATGTCTTCCCTCACCATGAATGCATTCTATGCTTACGGAAAGCT
>JAGBAU010000278.1 GCA_017938785.1 Clostridia bacterium | reverse complement strand
CTTCGTGGGTTTCGCCAACGCGATGGGTACGGCCGGTGTAATAAAGAATACGTTCAGACGTAGTCGTTTTACCGGCGTCGATGTGAGCCATGATGCCGATGTTGCGTACGTGATCGAGTGAATGAGTTCTCGGCACAGTCTGTTTCCTCTTTCTTATTGAATAGCGGCGCAAATTCGCCGACAGCCGGCGCATGAAGCCCCGGCTTAAAGCATGAAACGCAAAAACCGTTTCAAATCTTAACACGTTCCCTTAAGCGACCTTCAGCACGCAAAATGCGTGCTGAAGCGAAAGGAAACTATATAATTGGTTGGTATTACCAGCGATAGTGAGCGAATGCCTTGTTGGCCTCAGCCTGCTTGTGCATGTCTTCACGACGCTTTACGGCATTACCGGCATTGTTGGCAGCGTCCAGGATTTCGCCTGCGAGACGCTCAGCCATGTTACGCTCGCCGCGCTTGCGGGCGAACATAACCAGCCAACGCAGAGCCAGGGTCTGACGACGCTCGGGACGAACCTCCAGCGGAACCTGGTAGGTTGCGCCGCCAACGCGACGAGCCTTGCACTCCAGAGCGGGCATGATGTTAGCCATTGCCTGGTTGAAAACTTCGAGAGCTTCCTTGCCGGTCTTGTTGGCGACCATTTCGAAAGCATCATAGCAAACAGCCTGTGCTACACCGCGCTTGCCATCCAGCATAACCTGGTTGATCAGCTTGGTAACAACAGTAGTACCATATACAGGATCCGGAAGCACTTCACGCTTCGGAATAAATCCACGTCTGGGCATTGTAGTCCCTCCTGAAATTTAATCTAACGGTTGAAAGTGAACGAGAAACAGGCGAAAGCCCATGCATCTGTTGGCGCAAATGCACTGCCCGCATCCTCACGCTGCCCGCATATTCCCACGTTCCAAATGGCACATGCTTCTTTCGATCAAATGCGTTTTCACCAATGAAAGCAATCGGAAACTGCTTTCGCTTACTTCTTCGGACGCTTTGCGCCGTAGAGGGAGCGGCCCTGCATACGCTTGGCAACGCCAGCTGCGTCCAGAGCGCCGCGGATGATGTGGTAACGTACGCCAGGCAGGTCACGGACCTTGCCGCCACGGATCAGTACTACAGAGTGCTCCTGCAGGTTGTGACCGATACCGGGGATGTAGCAGGTACCTTCGATCTGGTTGGTCAGACGTACACGTGCAATCTTACGCAATGCGGAATTCGGCTTCTTCGGGGTCTGGGTCTTAACAGACAGGCAGACGCCGCGCTTCTGCGGACAGGACTGCAGAATCGGGGAATTCGACTTGCTGGTTACCTTTTCTCTACCCTTGCGGATCAACTGATTGATCGTCGGCATTGAAGAAAAGCACCTCCTGAACAAAATTTAGAATGTATATTCTATACGCACTTCCGCAACCCTGGAAGAGGATAGCAATATCAGATGTTTGGTTCTGTTCTTACTTGCGGATACCTGCGGATGCAGTTTTAACCTCTACTCCACACGCCTGGCCCAGCTGAGCCATAGTATCGACCTCAACCATGCGCACATTGGCCTGGTTGCAGGCTTCACGCACCTGACGGACGATGTAGAGATCGGCGTCCCGCGCGATGTAGGCTTCGGCAATTTCGCCCGCCTGAATCGCCCGGAGCAGCCTGCGCGTGCCAACAACCTTAGATGCGTTTTTCAACTTTTCAAGCATTGTTTTCACGCTCCTTTTCAGACATACCCAAACGAGTAAATGATACCATTTGCCAGGTTAATTGTCAAGTTAAAACCCCGGTTATTCGCCATCCGCCCTGAATTTTAACCAAAGTTTCCCTGTTTTATGCCGTCATAAGAGCTGAAACCAGCGCCTGCGAATGTTAATTTTATATTGCACCTCGCTTTTATCTGACATTTTTCCAATCCGCGCCGTCTTATAGGTATCAGCAAAGCAAATTGGAGGCATCTTCATTATGAAACACAAAAGAATTCTGGGCGCGGCCAACGCGCTCATCATGCTCTTTTCCCTGGCGGCAGCCGCGGCGGAGGGCTACCTTACTTATGTGGTGGACAACACCATGAAGGTCTACAAATCCCCCACTCCCCTGTCCCGGGTAATGGGCGTCATGAGCTATGGCGAGGATGTGCGCGTGCTCGGCTGGAAGAACAGCTGGCTGCGCGTGCAGAATGACAAGGGACAGATCGGCTACTGCGAATTCGGCGGCCTGTCCACCCGAAACCCCAACAAGCTGAACATCGACGCCTACGTGAAGGAAGCCGGCGCCCATGTATACGCCAAGCCCGGCACCGGTTATAAGGCCATCGGCACCGCAGCCATGGGCCAGAAGCTGAAGGCCCTGGCCATGACTCCGGACGAGAAATGGGTGCGCGTCTCCAACGGCAAGCGCATCGGCTACATTCAGGCGGATAAGCTGAGCAAAACGCCCGTCAGCGTGCACGGCGCTCTGAGCCGGGTTTGGGTCATCAGCGATAACGCGACCACCATCCGCTCCTCCAGCAGCATGTCCAGCGGTTCCGTAGGAACCGTATCCCACGGCCAGGATTATGAATTGATCGGCAAAAAGGACGGCCAGGTATGCCTGCGAAACAGCAGGGGGAAGACCGGCTGGATTTCAGAGAGTAACGTATCCACCCGGAACCCCAACAACCTGAACGAAACCATGTACACGCAGGTCTCCGGCAGGCTTCTTTTCAGGAATGCGGCTTTCTCCGCCAAGCACGCCGGCCCCACTGTAAAGAAAAACCAGGCCGTCACCGTGGTTTCCAAAACGCCCAACGGCTGGTTTTACCGGGTCAAGTATAACGGCAAATACTACTACGCCAGCCCCCTGCTGCTGGGCAAGGAAAAAGCCCCATCCAGCGGCTACACGCTTCGTTGGAAGGACGGCAACGATTCCCTCTATCTCAACGGCAAGATCGTCTACCAGCCCAAGAAGGGTGAGGAGCTGCTGGTGCTGGGCGTCAGCAGCAACGGCGAATTCCTGAGGGTCAAGGCCAAGGACGGCACCATCGGCCACAGAAGCTACGGCTTCTTCACCAAATAAATGCAAAACAAACCAAAGGGAGGCGCAAGGCCTCCCTCAAATGTTAAATTTGAAATTTTCATTCGATTTTCGTGACATTTTCCCTCTTTTTTCCGTCTAATAAGTGAAACCGCAAGGAAAGGAAGGTAAATGGTATGAAGAAACATCTCATTCAAACGCTTGGCTGCATCCTGGTTCTCACTCTGCTGTTTTCCATTCCGGGCGCATTCGCCGCTTCCGCTGCGGAAAATGCGATTCCCGGCTATGTGACCGTAAACACCATGATGGTCTACCAGCGGCCCAACCCCTTCAGCAGGTGCCTGGGCACCATGAGCTACGGCGAGGATGTATCCGTGCTCGGCTGGCAGGGAGGCTGGTTCAAGGTGCAGAACAAAAAGGGACAAATCGGCTACTGCGAAATCGGCGGGCTGTCCCGCAGCAACCCGGCCTTCGAGGTCTACGGCTACGTAAAGGAAGCCGGCGCCTACGTCTATTCCAAGCCCAGCCCGGAGTACAAGGTGATCGCAAAGGTCACCATGGGCGACGAACTGAAGGTGGTCGGCATGACGAAGGACAAAAAATGGCTGCGGGTTCAGAACGGCAGCAAATACGGCTACGTACTCAGGGATCTCATGAGCAAAACCCCCATCTGGCCTGACGATGCATTCGCATTGTTGGTATAAAACCCTATTCCCTTTTCCCCGCCGCTGCCACCCTCCGGCAGCGGCATTCCTATGTTCAGAACAGCATCCCCAAAAATACGCTGGGAGGAGCCGCACGGTGCGGCTCCTCCCCTGTTTACTTGGATCCCGAAGGATCAGGGATTTATTCGATTACCAGGGAGTCATCTCGCCGAAGACTGCTTCGTAGTCAGCGGGCTTGATGGCCAGGGTGCCGGTGGAGTACCAGGGAGTCTTGCTCTCGCCCAGCTCCAGGTCGGGTGCCGGCAGCTCTTCGCCCTTGATCAGGTTGTATAGATAGGTAACGGTCTGCTCGCCCATCTTGTAGTAGTACTGGCCGCAGCAGCCATCGCACAGGCCTGCCTCGAAGAAGGCTTCCATGGGCGGGAATGCGTCGAAGGAGATGCAGTAGTGGCCATCCTGGGCATGCCACTTGGCGAACTCGGGCAGGGAGTCAACTTCGACCATCAGCGGCCAGCCGCCTGCGAAGAACCACATGTCCAGATCAGGGTTGGCGATGGTGAAGGTTTCTACCTGTTCAACGGCCTTGTTGAAGTCGTCGTCGCAGGGCAGCTTTGCCAGGATTTCATACTTGATGCCGTTGTCGATCAGGCACTGCTCAAAGCCTTCCATACGCAGGGTGAAAGCTTCGGTACCGGCCTGGCCTTCGATCATGGCGATGGTGTAGGTCTTCTCCGGATCGGTCAGGTATTCCAGGGCCAGTTCGCCGCAGGAATAGCCGCCTGCAAACTGCGGGGTGCCGTTTGCGAAAGCCATGCCTTCGAACTCGATGGTATCGCTGTTAACTGCGGATACATAAACGCCCTGCTTTGCAACCATTTCCATGGTGGTGGTGAGGGTTACGTCCAGCGGCACAACGCCGATGCCCTGTGCGCCTGCGTTGGCAGCTGCTTCGATCAGTTCAGCTTCCTTGATGGAGTCTGCGGTTTCGGGTGCATACCACTCGAAGTTGATGCCCAGCTTTTCAGCGGTTTCACGGGCGCCGACTTCCAGGTCGTAGAACACGGGATTGCCCTGGTTCTGGGAGACGATTGCGATGGTGATGTCTTCATCTGCAAATGCAGAGCAGCTGAGAACCATTACCAAAGCGAGCAGCATAACGAGCAACTTTTTCATGGGGTTACCTCCTTTTATTTTATTGGCACTTAGCCAATTCAATCAAGCGTTGCGCTCTGCGGTAGCTTCTGCGATCTTGGCCTTCTGGACCTTGTTGGCGGAAGCACGGCGGAACTGGTCGATCATAACGGCTGCGATGATGATGAAGCCGATGATCATGGACTGCCAGTAGGTGGATACCTTCAGCATAACCAGCGCGTTGCGGATGACGCACATGATGGCTGCACCGACGATGGTACCGGAAATGTTGCCTTCGCCGCCGGCCATGGATGCGCCGCCGATAACGCAGGATGCGATGGCGTCCATTTCATAGCCCGCACCGGTGGCGCCCTGTGCAGAACCCATGCGGGCGCACAGGATGATGCCGCACATGGATGCGCAGAAGCCGGAGATGATGTAGGTGATGAACTTCAACAGGTTTACGCGTACACCGGAGAAGCGTGCAGCTTCCTCGCCGCCGCCCAGGGCGTAGAGCTTGCGGCCGGTGACCGTCTTGTTCAGGAACAGGGACGCGATGATCGCCACAACGATCAGGATCCATACCGCCACCGGCAGGCCCAGGATGCTGCCCTGGCCGATGAACAGGAACTGATCGCCCAGCTTCAGAACGGGCTTGCCGTTGGTGAGCAGCAGGGCCACGGAGTTGATGATCTGGGTGGTGCCCATGGTTGCGATAAAGGGCGGGAGCTTCAGGGCTACAATAAAGCCGCCGTTGATTGCGCCCACCAGGATGCCCATCAGCAGGCCCAGCACGATGGCCGGAAGCACGGCCCATCCGAACTTCGAAAGCATCAGCGCCGTGGTAACGGCACTCAGGCCGCAGACTGCGCCGACGGAAAGGTCGATGCCGCAGATCAGGATGACCATCAGCTCGCCAATGGACAGGATGGCGGTGTACGCCATGGAACGGGCCACGCTGGCCAGGTTCTTGGGATTGACGAAGTTGTCATTTGCAATCCAGAGTGCGATGCACATGCCCACCAGCACCAGGAAGATGGTGGTGGTTTTATTCTTCATAAAACGCTTGAAAATAGATTTAATCTTCTCCATAATCATCTCTCCTACTTTCCTATGGCCATCTGCATGATGCGCTCCTGGGTCGCCTCTTCGCGGGTGAGTTCACCCTTGACGCGGCCCTCGTGCATGACGACGATGCGGTCCGACATACCCAGAACTTCCGGAAGCTCGGAAGATACCATGATGATGGCGATGCCCTGGTTGGCCAAATCGCTCATCAGGGAGTAGATTTCCTGCTTCGCGCCAACGTCAATGCCGCGGGTGGGTTCGTCCAGGATCAGCACCTTGGGCTTGGAGGCCAGCCACTTGGCCAGAACCACCTTCTGCTGGTTGCCGCCGGACAGGTTCTTGACCGTCTGCTTGATGGAAGGCGTTGCCACGCGCAGCTCCTTCACATACTGTTCAGCCATATCGGTCTGCTTGTTTCCGTCCACGAACAGGCCGTTTCTCAGCTTCTTCAGGATGGCCAGGGACATGTTCTCGCGAATATCCATGCCCAGGATCAGCGCCTGCTCCTTGCGGTCCTCGGGAACCAGCGCGATGCCCGCGTCGATGGCGTCGCCGGAGCACTTGATGTCCAGCTTCCTGCCCTCCAGCCACACCTCGCCGGCGTCTGCTTTATCCACGCCGAAGATCAGCTGCATGGTTTCGCTTCGGCCCGCGCCCACGAGTCCCGAGAAGCCCAGGATCTCACCCGAACGCACCTTGAAGCTTACATCGCGCACATAGCCCACGCTCAGGCCCTTGGCCTCCAGCACCACGTCTCCGATGGGTGCCGGGCGCTTGGCGAAGATTTCGTGGAGTTCGCGGCCGACCATCATGTTGATGATCTTGCCCTCGGTCATCTCCTCCCGGCTCAGCGCACCCACACGGTGGCCGTCGCGGAAGACGACTACGCGGTCCGCCAGCTCCAGGATTTCATCCATGCGGTGGGAGATGTAGATGATGCCTACGTTGTTCTTCTTGAGGTTGCGGATGATGCTGAACAGCACGTCCGTTTCCCTCTTGGTCAGCGAGGAGGTGGGTTCGTCCATGACCACGATCTTGGCCTCGCTGGAGATGGCGCGCAGGATCTCCACCATCTGCTTCTGCGCCGTGGAGAGGTAGCGCGTCTGGGTATCGGGATCCACGTTCAGGTCAACCTGCTTGAGCAGCTCCGTGGTTTTTTCGCGGTAGTACTGCTTGTCCACGAACAGGCCCTTCTTTTTTTCGCGGCCCACGAAGATATTCTCCGCAATGGACAGGTTCGGAAGCACGTTCAGTTCCTGGTGGATAACGCTGATGCCCTGCTGCATGGCAGCGATAGGGCTGTCGATCCTGGCAGGCTTGCCGCCGAGGAGAATTTCACCTTCATCGCGTTTATGTATGCCGGCCAAAATCTTCATGAGCGTAGATTTGCCTGCTCCGTTTTCACCGACCAGCGCCGTAACCTGTCCCAGCTCTGCGGAAAAATCAACCTTCTGCAGGGCCTGGACGCCGTGGAAGCGCTTGGATATGCCGGTCATCTGGAGAAACGGATTTCCCTGAATCATAGACTTATCCCCTCCCATCCGAGTTTCTTTCAATTACGTATAGAGCTTGCCGCCGATCCAGGTCTTGAGCACCTGGAGATTTTCATCCAGCAGGTTCATATCCGCCCGCATGCCAGCGGCGAGGCGGCCGATCGAGTCCTCGTGAATCTGCTTGGCGGGGGTGCAGGAAACCATCTTCACTGCGTCGCACAGCGGAACCTGTGCGTCGAACACCAGCGTGCGCAGCAGCCGGTCCGTGGTGGCTACGCTGCCTGCGAAGGCGCTGCGGTCCGCCAGCATGCACACATCGTCCTCAACCAGGCAGTCCATGCCGTATTCGTTGCAGGGACCATCCGGTGCGCCGGAGAACACGGCGTCGGTGACCGCATGGAAGCCGCTGGCGCCCTTGATCTTATACATCAGGCGCAAGAGCTGCGGCGGAACATGGCGGCCGTCGCAGATGGCTTCAACGGTGAATTCATCGTGCAGAAGCGCCGTTTCGCAAACGCCCACCTGAGGATAGAAATAGCAGTTGGACAGCATGGAAATGGCGTTGTAGATGTGGGTTACATGGGTGAAGCCCGCATCCAGCGCGTCCATCATGATTTCATAGTTGGCGTCGGAATGGCCCACGCTCATCAGGATACCTTCCTTGGAAAGCCTGCGGCTCATTTCCAATACGCCGCCGATTTCCGGAGCGGCGGACACGCGGCGCACCACGCCGGTTTCCACCATGGGCATGTAGTTTTCGGGAGCTGCCGGGAACAAAAAGTCCGGATTCTGCGCGCCGGCGCACTTGGGATTGAAATAGCAGCCCTCCAGGTGAGCGCCCAGCACACGCGCGCCGTCGTTGCCGTTCTTCACCGCATTGGCGATGTTCTTCACCGTGGCCAGCACCGTTTCGGGACGGGCGGAAGCCGTGGTGGGCAGGATGGCGGTGGTGCCGTGCAGGGCATGGTAGCGGGTGGCGCGGTTCAGCGCCGCCGGATCAGCATCAAACATCGCGCCGTGCACGCCGTGTACGTGGATATCCACGAAGCCCGGAGTGAGATAAGCGCCGCCGCAGTCGATGATTTCGCCCTTCTGTTCGAAGTTGTTTCCCTTGAATACGCGCAGGATTTTATCCCCCTCAAAAACAAGACCGCCCGCAATGACCTGGTCAGGGGTAATCACGCGCGCGTTCATCAGCGTAGTCAGCATTCTGCTCATCTCCTTTGCACGACCGGGATGAAAATATCGTCAAATTAACTACCATTATACATTTCCATTTTGGTTACAAATACATATTATCACCTTTTGTGCACAATTACAATAGTTTTAGGAAAATATTTTTCAAGGCAACAAAGAAACCATTTTCAATATATTTACGATCCAGGCGAAAATCGGCCCGTTTTTGTCCGTTTCAAGGCATAAAAATAGAGGAAGAGACTTTCGTCTCTTCCTCTACAGGAATCAATAGGCTTCGTGGATTTCCACGTCGGTGTAGCGCTTGAGGCCGGTACCGGCGGGAATCTGCTTACCGATGATAACATTTTCCTTCAGGCCCAGCAGCGGATCGATCTTGCCCTTGATGGCAGCTTCGGTCAGCACGCGGGTGGTCTCCTGGAAGGAAGCTGCGGACAGGAAGGAATCGGTCGCCAGTGCAGCCTTGGTGATGCCCAGCAGGGTACGCTTGGCGGTGGCGGGACGCTTGCCCTCCATCACAGCCTTGCGGTTGACCTGGTCGAACTTGAAGATGTCGATCAGGGAACCGGGCAGCAGGTCGGTTTCGTTGGCTTCTTCGATCTTTACCTTGCGCAGCATCTGGCGCACGATAACTTCGATATGCTTATCGACGATTTCTACGCCCTGGCGGCGGTAAACGGCCTGAACTTCCTTCACGAGGTAGTCCTGAACGGCCTTCACGCCCAGGATGCGCAGCAGGTCATGGGGGTTGATGGAACCTTCGATCAGTTCATCGCCGGCGGTGACATGGTCGCCATCCTCAACGCGCAGCTTGGAGCCGTAGTTGATGGGATATTCCTTGGTTTCAACTGCGGAATCGCTGTTGGCGTCGGACTGGATGATCAGCTTCTTGCGCTTCTTGGCGTCGGTGGTGATGTGAACGGTACCGGAGATATCCGCCAGCGTTGCTTCACGCTTGGGCTTGCGGGCCTCAAACAGTTCCTCAACACGGGGAAGACCCTGGGTAATATCCTCGCCGGTTGCAACGCCGCCGGTATGGAATGTACGCATGGTCAGCTGGG
>JAGBAU010000031.1 GCA_017938785.1 Clostridia bacterium | reverse complement strand
CGCAGCCTGAACCTTTCCAATTCCGTGGCCATCGTGCTCTATGAGGCGCTCAGGCAGCAGAATTTCCCGAACCTGGCCGCCGCAGGCCATCTGCACCACACCAAACCCGAGGGCCCGGAGTGGGCGGATTATGTGTAAAAACACATTGACAGAACATCCACATCGGTTATAATTGAATCATTAAGCTTAGGAGGCACACAAGACTATGCGTATTGAAACCAAGTGCGTACAGGCCGGCTACAAGCCCGGCAACGGCGAACCCAGACAGATCCCGATCGTGCAGAGCACGACCTTCAAATACGATACCAGCGAGGACATGGGCAAGCTCTTTGACCTGGAAGCCTCCGGTTACTTCTATTCCCGCCTGCAGAATCCCACCTGCGATACCGTCGCAGCCAAGATCTGCGCCCTGGAGGGCGGCAGCGCAGCCATGCTCACCTCCTCCGGCCAGGCAGCCAACTTCTTCGCCCTGTTCAACATCTGCTCCTGCGGCGACCACATCGTATCCTCCTCCACCATCTACGGCGGCACCTTCAACCTGATCGCCGTCACCATGAAGAAGATGGGCATCGAGGCTACCTTCGTGTCCCCGGACTGCAGCGATGAAGAGCTGGAAGCAGCCTTCAAGCCCAACACCAAGGCCGTATTCGGCGAGACCATCGCCAACCCGGCCCTGACCGTGTTTGACATTGAGCGCTTTGCCAATGCAGCCCACGCCCACGGCGTGCCGCTCATCGTGGACAACACCTTCGCCACGCCCGTGAACTGCCGTCCCATCGAGTGGGGTGCGGATATCGTCACCCATTCCACCACCAAGTACATGGACGGTCACGGTGCAGCCGTCGGCGGCGCCATCATCGATTCCGGTAAGTTCGACTGGATGGCCCACGCGGACAAGTTCCCCGGCCTCACCACCCCCGATGACAGCTACCATGGCATCACCTACGCCGTGAAGTTCGGTCTGGAGGGCGCCTTTATCACCAAGGCCACCGCCCAGCTGATGCGTGACTTCGGCTCCACGCCCAGCCCGCAGAGCGCCTTCATCCTGAACCTGGGCCTGGAGAGCCTGCATGTGCGCATGCCCCGCCACTGCGAAAACGCCCTGGCTGTGGCCAAGTACCTGGAGGGCAATGATAAGATCGCATGGGTCAACTATCCCGGCCTTCCCGGCAACAAGTACTATGATATCGCCCAGAAGTACATGCCCAACGGCACCTGCGGCGTTGTATCCTTCGGCGTGAAGGGCGGCCGCAAGGCAGCCGAAGCCTTCATGAAGGAGCTCAAGGTTGCAGCCATCGAAACCCACGTGGCCGACGCCCGCACCTGCTGCCTGCATCCCGCCAGCGCCACCCACCGCCAGATGAACGATGAAGAGCTCATCGCGGCGGGCGTATCCGGCGATCTGGTCCGCCTGAGCTGCGGCCTGGAGAGCGCACAGGATTTGATCGAGGATATCGAACAGGCACTTGAAAAGATCTAAAATTCAAGGAGCATAGCCATGCCCATCAAAATTCCCAACAACCTGCCCGCAGCGGAGATTCTGCTGAAGGAGAATATCTTCGTCATGACCGAAAAGCGCGCCATGACCCAGGATATCCGCCCGCTGAAGATGCTGCTGCTCAACCTGATGCCCAAGAAGATCGAAACCGAAACCCAGCTCACCCGCCTGCTGGGCAATACGCCCCTGCAGATCGAGCTGGACCTTCTGCGCATCGAAAGCCATGTGAGCCAGAATACCAGCGAGGAGCATCTGCTGGCCTTCTACAAAACCTTCGATGAAGTGAAGGACACCTTCTACGACGGCATGATCATCACCGGCGCGCCCGTGGAACAGATGCCCTTCGAGGATGTGGATTACTGGCCGGAGCTGTGCCGCATCATGGACTGGAGCTGCAGCCACGTGCATTCCACCCTGCATATCTGCTGGGGTGCGCAGGCGGCGCTCTACCACCACTACGGCATCGATAAGCGGCCCCTGCCCAGGAAGCAGTTCGGCGTGTTCGCCCACAGGAGCGAATACAAGGAATCCATGCTCATGCGCGGCTTTGACGATGTGTTCATGTTTCCCCATTCCCGCCACACCACCGTGGCCCGGGAGGACATCGAGCGCAATCCGGCGCTTCAAATCCTGGCCTCCAGCGAAGAAGCGGGCGTGTTCATGGTGCGCAACAAGCAGGGCAGGCAGTTCTTCATGATGGGCCACCCGGAGTACGACGCCCGCACCCTCGAGGCGGAGTACAAGCGCGATGTGGCCGCCGGCAAGCCCATCGAGGTTCCGGTGAACTACTACCCGGACGATGATCCCACGAAGGATCCCATCGTCAGCTGGAGGAGCCATGCCAACCTCCTCTATTCCAACTGGCTGAACTACTTCGTCTACCAGACCACGCCCTACGACGTGACCCGGGTGGGCAGCGAAGCCTGCGAAAGGTAAACAAAAGAACGACGTGCAACTGCACGTCGTTCTTTCTGTCCTTACAGCTTCTTATCCAAACACACCAGGTTCACGCCGTCGATGCCGTTGAAGCTGGTGAGTACGATGCAGGCTTCGGTGTAGCCCAGCTTCCTGTACAGCGACCGCGCCGGGGCGTTGATGGCGTTGGTGTCGATGCGAAGCGCCTTGCAGCCCTGCTGGCGGGCGTAATCCTCATAGAAGCGGGCGAAGGCTTCGCCGTAGCCCCTGCCCTTTACCCTGGGGGAGACCACCAGCGTATGCAGCACCATCACATCGTCCGGGTCGGCGTTGAAGCTCCATGTGGCTTCATCGTATTCCGGTCCCTGATATTGGTTGATGCGGCCTGCGGCAACCACCTGGCCGTCCACCTCCATCACGAACATATCCCGGCGGCGGATGGAATCCTCGGCGATATCACGGGCGGGGTATACACCCCTCGTCCAGCCGATGCGCGCCCGGCCATCTTCGATTTCGGTGTGGATTTCGTTGTAGATTTCCTCGATGTGGTCGAGGTCGTTCATATTTGCCTTGCGGATCATGTTCAGTCCTCCAGCCTGGCCGGCAGGCCCGAGGAATCCTTGATGGAATCCAGCAGCGCGTGCAGCTCGCCTTCGCTCAGCTCGCGCCACTGTCCGGGCTGCAAATTGCCGATTCTCAGGGTGTTGATGCGCACGCGGCGCAGCTTCTGAACCGTATAGCCCAGCGCTTCGCACATGCGGCGGATCTGGCGGTTCAGGCCCTGCACGATCACCAGGTTGAAGGACCGTGCGCCGGTTCTGCGCAGCTTGCAGGGCAGGGTCACGGTGTTCAGGATGGGCACGCCCTTCATCATGTTCTCCATGAATTCGCGGGTGAGGGGCTTGTCCACCTCCACCTCGTATTCCTTCTCATGGCCGCCGGCGGCGCGCAGCAGACGGTTTACGATTTCGCCGTCGCTGGTGAGCAGCAGCAGGCCCTCGCTGTCCTTGTCCAGTCGGCCCACCGGGAAGATACGGATGGGGTAGCCCACATAGTCCACCACGTTCATGGGCTCGCGGGGGTCGGCGGTGCACACGATGCCCCGGGGCTTGTTCAGCATGATGTATACCTTTTCACCATCGCCGGAGAGGGATTTGCCGTCGCAGACCACCTTCATGCCGGGCAGAACCCTGTCGCCCAGTCCGGCCACCCGGCCGTTGATCTTCACCTTGCCCTCCTGGATGAGCCTGTCGGCCTCGCGGCGGGAGCAATAGCCGCTGTCGGCGATATATTTGTTCAGGCGCTTGCCTGCGTTGTTGTTATTTTCCAAGGGTTTTACCTCTTTCGGAATTTTTTATTATTATATCATGATTGTCAGCGCTGGACAAGTTTACACACAAAGCTTAAACTATAAACAATACGAATCATTGGAGGCACACTATGGCAGTTGTAAAGCTTCGCAAGACCCGCGAGACCCGCGTCCGCGGCGGTCATCCCTGGATTTACGCGTCCGAAATCGAAACGGTGGACGGCGCTTTTGAAAACGGCGACATCGTGGACGTGCAGGATTTCCGCGGCAAGTTCATCGGCCGCGGCTTCTACAATCCCACTTCCCAGATTTCCCTGCGCATCCTCACCCGCAACGACGAGCCCTGCGACCGCGCCTTCTTCGCCAAGCGCATCCAGGATGCATGGGACTATCGCAAGCTCCTGTGCGATCCCGACAGCTGCCGCCTGATCTACTCCGAGTCCGATTTCCTGCCCGGCCTGGTGGTGGATAAGTTCGGCGATGTGCTGGTGCTGCAGAGCCTGTCTCTTGGCATCGAGCGCATCAAGGATATGATCGCCGATTTGCTGATGGAAATCGTAAAGCCCATGGGCATCTGGGAGCGCAGCGATGTGCCGGTGCGCCGCCTGGAGGGCATGGAGCAGGTAACCGGCCTGCTTCGCGGCGAGGTTCCGGACCTGGTGGACATGAAGGAAAACGGCATCATCTTCGGCGTGGATGTAAAGAACGGCCAGAAGACAGGCTTCTTCCTGGACCAGAAGGAAAACCGCGCAGCGCTTAAGCCCATCTGCAAGGATGCAAAGGTTCTGGACTGCTTCTGCCACAACGGCTCTTTCTCCCTGCACGCAGCCAAGTTCGGCGCCAAGAGCGTGCTGGGCGTGGATATTTCCGATGAAGCCCTGGAGGTCTCCCTCGAAAACGCCCGCAAAAACGGCCTCGATCACGTCACCTTCGAAGCCCATAACTGCTTCGATCACCTGCGCGAGCTGACCGATGCAGGCGAAAAGTTCGATGTGGTCATCCTTGACCCGCCCGCCTTCACCAAGAACAAGGCGGCCCTG
>JAGBAU010000277.1 GCA_017938785.1 Clostridia bacterium | reverse complement strand
GATAGTGGCCGGAACGCACATAGTTGCGCGCTGCGGTGAGATGCGGATTGCTTGAGTAGGATGACTGACTCTGCCCGCCATAGCCGCCGAAACCAGAATTGTAAAAGCCTGAATAGCCGGTATTGTAGCCGGATCCATAACTGTATCCATTGGAGCCGTAGCCGGATGCGCCATAACCGCCTGCATTTGCAGAGGTACCTTCCCGACGCATCTTCATCACCTGAGAATACGCCTCATTGACCTCCTTCATGCGGGCTTCCGCCTGGGGAGATCCGTTGTTCACATCGGGATGGTACTTCTTCGCCAGTGCCCGGTATGCTTTTTTGATTTCATCCTCTGAAGCGTTCTGAGATACGCCCAGCACAAGATAGGGATCCTGCATCATTGTGCTCCTTTGCTCTTTGCCTTTTTATTCTGGATATAACCGTATTTTGCCCACACGCCTGAATAGAGAATATTGCGGATCAGATCTGCATCCTTCACAACCGGAAGCTCCTCAAATGCATCCGCACAATCAGCCATCATCATCGTAAGGCCGTCCCTACAGATGGATTCAAAGTCCGGTTGATTCATGAGGGATTTGAGAGGATTGTACTTCTTATGCTTTACATCCCTCTTCAGGTCGTCATAGGCGTCCATGAAATAGATGAAACGCCCCAGGCCTTCGCCCATGCGGTACAGCTGGTCGGCCCAGAAATCGTTGGGATCGTATTGAAACAGGACGCCCATCATGTGCCCGGTCAGGTTCATGGGCGGATCGATCTGTTCAATACCGGCTTTTTCAATTTCACGGATGCCGTCCATCCATTTCTCGATGGCCCGGCACTGCAACGGACGGAATGCACGCGCTCTGTGGTAGGCTTTTTGCAATGCGGATTTCGCGATTGCATAAACAGGATTGTGATCATCCTGCCAGTTATCTGCGCATTTGTGGTATGCCAGTGCGACATTCAAATCCACCGCATAATCCATCATGGAATTCACGATGTAATCGTGTGGTTTGATGGGATGCGGCAGGCATTTTGCTTTTCCTGTTTCCTCATCAGGCTCGTAAAGCGCAGACAAAACCATCGCAAGAAAGGTCATGTCGTAGCTCAGCGTGAGCCGTCCAAGGTTGCCGTAGCGCCGTTTCAGGGTTTTACACATGCCGCAATACATGGCACGGAAGCGCATGCGCTCATCTTCTGAAAGGGTTTTGCAGTTTGTGATTACATATCCAAACAACTCTCACACCTCTTTCAGAATTGGATTTGGCTCATTATACCCCAGTAATGTTAAAGGCGTTGCATATCTTTGGAATTATAAGCTGTTGCCGGATAATTTATCGGGAACCATCATCCGTTTCGTAGGAAGAATCATAAACGCCGTCCTCCTGACTGGGCTGGGCATCCGTATCCCAAACAGCTTGTCCTGCCGCAGAAAGGGCTCGTTCAAGCTCTGTGCAGGAATTGCGCACCGCTGCGGGGTCTTTGCTCTTGAGCGCTTTCCTGGCCTCTTTCACCAACTCAGTCATGCGGCGCTTGTCATCCTTGCTGAGTTTTTTCATGATGCTCTCCGCCTGGAAAATCAGGTTATCCACGCGATTCTGCATTTCTGCTTCTTCCTTGCGCTTTGCGTCCTCTGCGGCATAGATTTCGGCATCGCGAATCGCCCGGTTAATCTCCTCACGGCTCATATTGGAGGAACTGGTGATGGTGATGTTCTGCTGCCTTCCGGTGCCGAGATCACGGGCCGAAACATTTACGATGCCGTTTGCATCAATGGAAAAAGTGACCTCAATCTGTGGTACGCCACGCATTGCGCGCCGGATGCCATCCAGGCGGAAGCGTCCCAACTCCTTGTTCTGGGAAGCGATCGGACGTTCTCCCTGCAAAACGTGCACATCCACAGCGGTCTGGAAGCTTGCCGCAGTGGTGAAAACCTGACTGCGTTGGATCGGTATGGTGGAATTTCGCTCAATGATCTTGGCATAGACGTCACCGACAGTTTCAATGCCCAGCGAAAGCGGCGTAACATCCAGCAGAAGCAGGCTCTTTACATCGCCGCCCATGACGCCTGCCTGCAACGCGGCGCCCATCGCCACGCATTCATCAGGATTGATGCCCTTGAAGGGATCCTTGCCGGTAAAACGCTTGACGGCCTCCTGCACCGCCGGAATGCGGCTGGAGCCGCCTACAAGCAGTACCTTGGAAAGATCTGAAGGCTTCAGGCCGGAATCCGCCATGGCCTGCTGCACGGGTCCCATGGTCATATCCACCAGATGGCGGGTCAGTTCATCGAACTTGGCGCGGCTCAGATTTGCTTCCATATGCAAAGGGCCGTTTCTGTTTGCTGTCAGGAAAGGAAGATTGATGCTGGCCATCGTAATGCCGGAAAGTTCGATCTTAGCCTTTTCGGCTGCCTCGCGTACACGCTGCATGGCAGTTGCGTCCTTGCGAAGATCGACCTTGTTTTCCTTTTTAAACTCATCCACCAGGTAATCCACGATGCACTGGTCAAAATCATCACCGCCGAGACGGTTGTTTCCTGCTGTTGCAAGAACTTCGATTACATCGGAATTGATATCCAGAATGGATACGTCAAAGGTGCCGCCGCCGAGATCATATACCATAATCTTCTGCGGTTCTTCCTTGTCGACGCCGTAGGCGAGTGCTGCAGCTGTAGGTTCGTTTATAATGCGCTTCACGTTCAAACCGGCAATCATGCCGGCGTCCTTGGTTGCCTGACGCTGTGCATCTGTGAAGTAGGCAGGCACCGTAATGACGGCTTCCGCAACCGTCTCACCCACATAAGCCTCGGCATCAGCCTTCAGTTTCTGAAGAATCATAGCCGAAATCTCCTGGGGCGTATACTTTTTGCCGTCAATACTTACGCGGTATTCAGAGCCCATTTCGCGTTTGATGGAACTGACGGTGCGTTCGCTGTTGGTTACCGCCTGACGTTTTGCAACCTGACCAACGAGCCGCTCGCCACTCTTTGAAAAAGCAACAATCGAAGGCGTTGTGCGACCACCCTCTGAATTTGGGATAACAACAGCTTCACCCGCTTCAATTACGGCAACGCAGGAATTGGTTGTGCCCAGATCAATGCCGATTACTTTGCTCATTTGATGGCCTCCATGTTTCGAGTTTAAACCTTTTAACCATTGTCCATACTTTAGCAGTATTTTATCAACTGAATGTGAATTTGAGCAAAAGATATTTTATTACATAAATATGCGTCTATTTTGCTGATTAGAGCAAAACTTTAAACATATTCGAAATAACATACCGACCGCTGTTTTAACAGACTAAATCTTGGTATAGAATAGATGTGGTCTGTGCATAAATATAACCGCGGATGGTAGTTTTTCCGCGGTTGTTTCCATTATTCAGTTTTATTCAGGTGGTTTCTTATCACTTTCGCAAACTCAGCACCAAAGGATGTGACTTTGCGCTCCCCCATTCCTTTTACAAAAATCATTTGATCCCTGTTCGTCGGAAGCTTTTTGCACATATCCACCAGAACAGAATCAGAACAAATAACATATGGAGGAATGCTCCTAGCTTTAGAAATTCTCAGGCGCTCATTCCAAAGCTTCACAAATAGAATCCTATCAACTTCTTCCGGAAGTTGAAGCTTATTATTATCAGAAGGATTCCTTTTTCGAACAACAGCCTCCTGATACGCATGAACAGTGCTCAATCCATCCAGCAGATCTCCCGCTCTTTTTCCACATTTCAGCATAGGATAATCGCCGGTTGTGATTTCAAGCATCTGGCTTTCTACCAAAGCATCCACGATGTATTGAAGATTGTTCGTAGTTATTCCGCGTAGGGCGCCGTGGTATTCAGAACGATCCAGCTTGAATGAAGCTATCCGATTACTTTCCGATCCCCTTAAAACATCAATGATCAATCTCGCGCCAAAGCGGCCGTTGTATTTTTGAACGCAGCTCACAAACAACCGGGCGGCTGTGGTGACATCTGTCAAATCCTTGGGAGCAAGGCAGTTTGAACAGTAATTGCATTTACCTTCCTGTTCTTCCCCGAAATAGCGCAGGATAGTTCTTCTCAGACAGCGGGTGGTCTTGCAATAGTCCACCATTGCACGCAGCCTGAAGCGCGCATTCTCCTGCACCCTTGCAAGCGTCTGAGGATCCATTTCGTTTTCTTCGCCGATCTTATCGATGAAGAAATTCTGCAAAACCACATCCTTGGGTTCAAAGAGCAAGTGGCAATCTGCACGTTCTCCGTCTCTGCCGGCGCGCCCGGCTTCCTGGTAGTAGCTTTCCAGATCCTTGGGCATGTTATAATGAATGACGAATCGAACGTTGGATTTATCGATGCCCATACCAAAAGCGTTTGTCGCTACCATAATCGGAGATCTATCGTAAATGAAATCCTCCTGGTTGTGCACACGCTCCGTTTCGGAAAGCCCGGCATGATACCGCGTCACAGGATAATTCTTCGCAAGAAGCTTTTCATGCACGGATTCCACCAGCTTGCGCGTACCACAGTAGATAATTCCAGAAAAGCCACGATAGGATTTCAGCAATTCCAGGAGTTTTTTCTCTTTCTCATGGGTATAGGCCACTGAAAAATATAAATTGGAACGATCAAAGCCCGTAATTCGTATATAGGGCTGTTTCATTTCCAGGAGTCTGACGATGTCCTCCTTGACGCGATTGGTTGCTGTGGCCGTAAATGCACATAATTTCGGTCTTTCAGGCAATTTGGCAAGGAACGCGGGAATTTCCAGATAGCTCGGCCGGAAATCCTGCCCCCACTGGGAGATGCAATGCGCTTCGTCCACCGCAACCATAGAGATATGAACGCTACCAACCGCATTCAGGAAGCGCTGGGTCAACAGGCGCTCCGGCGCAACATAAACGATTTTATACTTACCCTGTAGCAAGCGGTTCAATGCTGCATCAAACTGGCGCTCGGTGAGTGAACTATTCAGGTAAGCCGCAGGGATTCCAGCCTGTGTAAGCGCATTCACCTGGTCCTTCATCAGTGAAATCAACGGAGAAACAACAATCGCCACGCCATCCAGCATCTGTGCAGGCACTTGGTAACAGATGGATTTGCCTGCGCCTGTCGGCAATATGGCGAGCGTATCCTGACCGGACATTATGCTGTCGATTACATCCTCCTGGCCTTCACGGAAGGAATCATAGCCGTAGACGCGTTTGAGCAGCTGATGTTTGTCTTCATGGGAGCCGGAAACAGAAAGAGATACAACCTCTTCATAAACGGGCTCAAAAGCATCCTGTTCCGGCGGCGGAATCATCTGATCAAATCCTTCATCGTTGGATTGCTGCGCCAGATATTCTTCCTCAGGCAGAAAGCGTGTATAGGTATGACCGTCACGTTCAACCGTTTCATTCCACATGGACAACGGGCGCACCCAGAGACCGTTGTCTCCATACAGCGCCCGATAGACGACCATGATTTCAGTTGTTTCCGAATGCCTGGCGAAATCCAGCAGTTCGTATCGTTTTCCCTTGAAATGCCTGTATATTCCCTTCTTTGGCAGTTCCATAATTGCTCCTTAAAAACGGACGGCAGAAGCCAAGCTCTGCCGTCCCGAACACGATTCAGTTACATGGAATAGGAAGTACGTTCAATAATCTGATCCTGATAGCCCTTATCCAGCTGTACAAAGTGGCCGCTCCAACCCCAAACGCGAACGATCAGGTTCTGGTGTTCAGCAGGATTGGCCTGGGCATCCAGCAGCGTATCGCGGCTGACAGCGTTGAGCTGCAGCTGATGGCCGCCCAGCAGTATGTAGGTACGAACCAGCTGTGCCACCTTCTTGATACCCTCGTCATTTTTGAACACGGTATCATGCAGCTCCAGGGTGACGGGGCCGCCGTTGCAAACCAGATTCAGAGTCGGACGCGCCATGGCCTGCAGAACAGACAGCGGGCCGGCATCGGAAACCAGCAGGGACGGAGAGAAGTTTGCAGCCAGCATCTCGCCTGCGGCACGGCCATCAGCAGTTGCACCGAGGTTGCGCGCGTGCCAGAGGTAATACATGGCGGAGCCGGTGCCGGTGCGGAAGATACCGCCGCGCTCATTGGTTTTTCCCTGCCATGCATCATGGAAGTAGCGGATCATGGTATCCAGCAGGCCGGAAGCTGCCTCGTCACGTCCAAGCTTGGGAGCCTTCTCGCGCAGCTTGTGCTTGAGTGCAACTGCGTCGGCGAAATCATCCTGCATGGCCTTGAGAAGTTCATCCTTGGTAATGCTGCCGTCACCGTATACATATGCCTGGATGGCGGCCAGCTGGTCAACTGCCGTGGCAAAGCCGGTGCCGTGGATGCCGTAGTTGTTGTACTTGGCGCCCTCGGAGATATCATGGGTGTAATCGCTCATCAGCACGGACTGATAGGGAGCGGGCTCGATCCAGAGGGGCTTATAGGTGGGTTCCTGCTTATCCGCCTCGGCAATTTCAGCCTTGCGCACGCATTCCAGCAGCTCTTCAAAGGTATTGCAGTTCTTAAGCTCCGCCAGGATGACGTTGCGCACCAGTTCAGCATGGGATACAGCACCGATGTTGGGAATATCCAGCGCAACACCGGGGATAATGAACTCCCAGCATGCTGCTACGGTGTAATTGCGGGCGTCTTCCACGGAATAGCCCATCTCAATCAGAGACGGAATAACTACATCGTCGTTGGCGTACTGCGGGAAGCCCAGGCCCTGCTTGGTCAGCTGGGTGCAGAGCTCGTAGAGCTCGATGGGCGTGTCCTTGTTGACGCGCAGGTTGATCTTGGGATCGATGCGGCGGTTGTGCAGGCTGGCCTTCAGGCAGATGTAGGTCAATTCGTTCACAGCACAGCTTCCGTCTGCCTTGCAGCCGCCCAGCATCATGCTCTGGCCATTGTCACCCTGCTGCATGCCGATGTAGAGGTCGCTGTCGCGGTTGAAAGACAGGAAGAATTCCTCGGTGAGCTTGAGCGCGGTTTCCTCATCCAGCTTGCCGGAATCAATGTCCGCCTTGAAGTAGGGATACATATACTGGTCATAGCGGCCGACGGTGTTGTGGTACACATTGGAGGCCCACAGACAGAAGTGCAGAATGCGGAACATCTGCATAGCGTTCAGGTAACCCTTGGCGCCGTAGCGGATGGCGTCGGAAAGTTCTTCATTTTCGTAGCGGTCAGCATAGGCGATGACGGCGTCGACAGTCATCTGCATATCCTTGTTGCCTGCATCCCTGCGCTTGAGCAAACCATCGCGCAGCACGCCCTCCCAGTCGGAGGAAATATTGCACACACGGCCCTGTTCATGTACATAGCCGCCCTTCATGCGCTCTTCCTTTTCGCCCTCGGCATAAATGTCCGGGAAAGCGATGATGGTGCGCCATGCAGGGATCTGTTCGCCTTCATTCTTGATAATCTGTTCCTCTTCCAGGAAAAGCTTCAGGCGCAGTGCAGCGCGCTCAGAAAGCGTAAGGTCCGGATTCTGAATCTGTGCGCTGATTTCATCCCAGCGCTGTTTGGTGAGTTCGCGGCGGATGGCCTTGATATTGTCCATATAAATCCTCCCCCTTATTGTTTGCGGTTTATAGGTATGGATAACGTTTTCCACGTTGGTTATAAATAAACACTCTGCCGGAAAAACAAACAAATTTCATTAAAGAATATCTACTTGAATTCCGCGTTTTTCGAAAGGCTCGCGGAAAATCTGCGGTTCCTGTTGCTCCGGGAAATCAGGCTCGTACTTCATGCCGACGCCGCTGTATTTTGCGCCCGCAGCTTTATTGTAGCGCATCAGCTCCACCTTTTCAAGCTGATCCGCACCTTCCAGCAAGCGCGCGGTTGCTTCCATATTTTCAAGGGTATCGTTGACCGTCGGAATCAGAGGAACGCGAATCCGGAAGGGTTTGCCCATTCCTTTAAGGATTTCAAGATTGCGCAGTATCGGCGCATTGTCAACGCCCGTGTATTTCTTATGCAGAACGGGATCAACAATCTTGACGTCCATGATGACCATGTCCATGACTTCGGCAAGTCTGGTAAAGACTTCCGCAGAAGCAAAACCGCTCGTCTCAATGAGCGCATGCACATCCGGCACCAGCTTGCGCACGGCGATTACAAATTCACTCTGCAAAAGCACTTCCCCACCGGAGAAGGTAACGCCGCCGCCGTTGATTGCAAGTATTTTTGCCTGTTTGCTGATCTTTTCTGCAACTTCCCTGGCGCTCATACGCGTGCCAGCAATGCGAATGCAGCCCTTGGGACATACGGGCACACATTTCCCGCAGCCGATGCAGTGGCCAGGGGACGGGCATACCTCTTCACACGCCCCGCAATGTATGCACAGAGAATGGGTCACAACGCGCTGGGGATGTACTGCAAGTCCCTCAGGGTTATGACACCACATGCAGCGCAAAGGACAGCCCTTCAGGAATACTGCACAGCGAATTCCCGGACCGTCAAACACTGCAAATTCTTCTATATCAAAGACGAGGCCTTTTACTTCTTCTATATTCTTATCCATATGCATATCATATCATAGCCCAACTTGACTGTCAATTCAACAAATCGGTCATATGTGGATTCTTCGGTTGACAAAAACCAACGCCAAAGATATGATAAAAGCACATGATTTCGACAATAATGAATGATTTTGGAGGATCACTTTCAGATGAAGATTTTGATTTGCAACGCTGGCAGCACTTCCCTGAAATTCAAGCTCTGGGACATGCCTGGTTTCACTGTTCTGGCAGAAGGCAAGGTGGAGCGCGTGGGTTCTGAACACGCCATTTTTTCCTACAAGAGCGACGCAGGCTCCGTATACAAGGATGAGCTGTCGGTGCCTGATTATACCGCAGGTATTCAGATGTTTCTGGATGCGCTGTCAGTCTCCGAGCTTCGAGCCATCGATGAGCTTTCACAGATTGCCGCTGTCGGCTATAAGACGGTCCTCTCCAAGGATCACTACGGCGTACATGAGCTGACGGAGGATGTGCTCGAAGGTATGCGCGCATATTTCTCCGTTGCGCCCGCGCATAACGGCCCGTATCTGGAGGCGATCTCCGTATTCAAAAAGCTGCTTCCGGAAGTCAGGCAGGTTGGCGTATTTGAAACCGCCTTCCACAGAACCATTCCTGAGGAGAGATGCGTCTTCCCAATCCCCTATGAATGGACCCAGAAGTACGGCATCCGCCGCATGGGCTACCATGGCGCCTCCCACGGCTACATAGCCGAGCGTCTGAAGGATTACAGGCGCGTGGTTTCCTGCCATCTGGGCGGCAGCGCTTCCATCTGCGCGATCCTCGACGGCAAGAGCATGGACAACAGCTTCGGTTTTTCCCTGCAGATGGGCATTCCCCATGCCAGCCGTACGGGCGATGTGGACGTTTACATCGTTCCCTATCTGCTCAAGCAGGGCCTCACCCTGGAGGAAATCTATGATGGCCTCGGCAAAAACGGTGGTCTGAAGGGCATCTCCGGAACTTCCGGCGATATGCGCGATATTGAGGATGCCATCGCCGCAGGCAATGAGCGGGCTGAGCTCGCGCTCAAGGTTCTGGCCACCCATATCCTGCGCTACATCGGCGCCTATTCCATGGAAATCGGCGGTCTGGATGCTGTCGCCTTCACCGGAGGAATCGGTGAAAACTGCGTGCGCCTGCGG
Source organism: Clostridia bacterium (assembly GCA_017938785.1). The sequence continues at coordinate 4,810 of JAGBAU010000277.1, read as the reverse complement.
CGTATGCTGCTGGAAAGCATGGCGCATCTGGGGTTGAAGATTGACGAAAACGCCAATGTAAACGGGAGCGGGGAGCGCCGCATAACCACCGCAGATTCCGCCGTTTCCGCCTTCGTGATCCCCGCAAATGAAGAATTCATGGTGGTTCGCGAAACATATAAAAAACTCGTCTGAAAATTCTTCCAGAATTTTATGTTTACATCTGGTAATTTTAGATAGTTTGTTGTATAATAGAAACAGCGTATGAAAAACGTTGAATGAACAACAAAAACATACTGAAAGCAGGGATAACATCGTGAGCAAGAAGAAATGTATCGCAATGCTGCTGGCCGGCGGCCAGGGCAGTCGTCTGGGCCTTCTCACCAAGGAAGTGGCAAAGCCTGCCGTTCCCTTCGGTGGAAAATACAGAATCATTGATTTTCCGCTGTCCAACTGCACCAATTCCCACATTGATACCGTTGGCGTACTGACCCAGTACAGCCCCCTTGAGCTGAACCGCTACATCGGCAACGGCGCTCCGTGGGATCTCGACCTGAACAATGGCGGCGTATATGTGCTTCCCCCCTACCAGGGCCTGAAGGGCGCTGAGTGGTACAAGGGCACCGCAAACGCAATTTACCAGAACATCGGCTTCATCGACCAGTATGATCCTGAATATGTGCTGATCCTCTCCGGTGACCACATCTACAAGATGGACTACAACAAGATGCTGCAGTTCCACATCGACCGCAAGGCCGACGTCACCATCGCTGTTCGTCCTGTCCCGATGAAGGTTGCTTCCTCCTTCGGCATCATGAACACCGATGAAACCGACAGAATCATCGAATTCGAAGAGAAGCCTCCGGTTCCCAAGAGCAATCTGGCTTCCATGGGTGTTTACATCTTCACCTGGAAGCTGCTGCGTGAATACCTGATCAACGACGAAAACGATCCTGCATCCAAGAACGACTTCGGTAAGAACATCATTCCGAAGATGCTCAATGACGGCAAGGTCATGATGGCCCACCGCTTCGAGGATTACTGGAAGGACGTCGGCACCATCGCCAGCCTGTGGGAGGCCAATATGGACCTGTTGCAGGAGACCCCGGAATTCGACCTGACTGATTACCGCTGGAACATCTATGCCCGCACCCCCGTCATGCCGCCTCACTTCATCGGCGAAAATGCCAAGGTGAATTGCAGCATGATTGCTGAAGGCTGCGAAGTTTTCGGCACCGCCACCGCAAGCGTACTCTTTGCCGGTGTTACCGTTGAAGAAGGCGCAGTGGTTGAAGACAGCGTAATCATGCCCAACACCAAAATCAAGGCCGGCGCAGTGGTTCGCCGCGCCATCGTTGCCGAAAACTGCGTGATCCAGAATGGCTGCGTGGTTGGTGAAACCGAGGGCGACATCGCTCTGGTTGGTCAGGACACCGTTCTGCCCGAGGGCTACAAGGTACTTGCCGGTGAACAGGTTGACACCGCAATCATCGCCGAAAGGGAGGCAAAATAATGAACGACGTAATGGGTATTGTCTATACCAGCAAAGACAATTTCAATCTTCGCGAACTGACCGCCAACCGCGCCGTTGCCGCTCTTCCGGTGGCCGGTCGTTACCGCATCATTGACTTCACCATCTCCAATCTGGTCAATTCCGGCGTACGCAACGTTGGCATCATCGCCCAGAAGAATTATCATTCCCTGATGGATCACCTCGGTTCCGGCAAGGAGTGGGATCTGCACACCCGCAACAATGGTCTGTTCATCCTGCCCCCCTACCTCAACCGTGAAAACGGCGGCGAGTATTCCGGCCTGATCGAAGCCCTGCGCGCAAACTTCGATTACCTGCGCCGTTCCCGCCAGACCTATGTCATCGTCAGCTCCAGTGATTATGTCTGCAACACCAGCTTCGAGCCTATGATCGAGCAGCATATCGCTTCCGGCGCAGACATCACCATGATGTACGTCAAGGTGGATTCCGCCAAGATGGAGTTCTCCAGCTCCGTAACTGACAACCATACCTATCTGAAGATCGGCGCCGATAAGACCGTCGAGGACATTGAAATCAACCCCAACCCCGCAAACTATCCGCACCTGAGCGCAAATGTCCTGATCATCAAGCGCACTCTGCTGATCCACCTGATCGACCAGGCAGTTTCTAAGGGTCTGAAGGATTTCGAATCCGACGTTCTGCGTCCCTACATCAACTCCAAGTCCATGAAGATCATGGGTTACGAGTTCGATGGCTTCTTCCGCCGCATCGAGGCCATCAAGGGCTACTTCAAGCTCAACCAGGAAATCATTGAAAACGACGTGCGCAAGGAGCTGTTCGGCACCCTGCCCGTTTACACCAAGACCCGTGACGATGCTCCCACCGTATACCGCAAGGAAGCAAGCGTGAAGAACTCTCTGATCGCCGACGGCTGCATTATCGAAGGCGAAGTTGAAAACTGCGTTCTGTTCCGCGGCGTGCAGGTTGGCAAGGGCGTCAAGCTCAAAAACTGTATCGTAATGCAGGACTGTAAGATCCTGGATGGTGCTGAAATGGAATACTACATCCTGGATAAGGATGTAACCGTTCTTCCCAAGAGCCGCATGATCAGCAAGGCTTCCCACCTCGGCCTGATCGGCAAGGGCACCACGGTCTGATTGACCAGGCAATAATCCGAATATCCTGGAGGTTTTTCAAATGAAAATCTTGTTTGCCACTTCTGAGTGCGTTCCGTTCATCAAGACCGGCGGCCTTGCAGACGTAGTTGGCGCTCTTCCCAAGGAGCTGATTAAGACCGGCGCAGATGTGCGCGTCATCCTCCCCCTCTACAAGACCATGGATGCAAAGTGGCGTGAGGAACTGGAGCATGTGCTTCACTTCAATGTGAACCTCGGCTGGCGTCGCCAGTATGTGGGCGTGCACAAGCTTGAATACTCCGGCATCACTTTCTACTTCGTGGACAATGAGCAGTATTTCGGCCGCGATTATGTCTACGGTTCCGGTACCGATGAGGGCGAGAGATATGCATTCTTCTGCCGTGCCGTTATGGAAGCCCTGCCCAAGCTCGACTTCCAGCCGGACATCCTGCATTGCAACGACTGGCAGACCGGTCTGCTGCCCGTGATGATCAAGGTTCAGTATAAGGACGTTGATTTCTACAAGAACATCAAGACCGTATACACCATTCACAACCTGAAGTTCCAGGGCATCTTCCCCATTGATTTCATCGAGGAACTGCTGAATCTGGGCGATCTGGCCTACACCAGCGACAGCCTTGAGTTCTATGGCATGTGCTCCTTCATGAAGGGCGGTATCGTTTATGCAGACGAAGTGACCACCGTAAGTCCGTCCTACTCCGAGGAAATCCAGACTGCCTACTACGGTGAGCGCCTGGACGGCCTGCTCCGCAGCCGTGCAGCCAATCTGTCCGGTATCCTCAACGGCATCGATGTTGTTGAGTATGATCCCGCCGCCGATCCCTTCCTGCCCGTGAATTACGATGCAGACAGCTTTGAGAAGAAGGTTGAAAACAAGCTGGCCCTGCAGAAGGAACTTGGTCTGAAGCAGGATGCAGACATTCCTATGATCGGTCTCGTCAGCCGTCTCTCCGGCCAGAAGGGTCTGGATCTGATCGAGTGCGTATTCGAACCCATGATGAACACCGGTGCGCAGTTTGTTGTGCTGGGTATGGGCGAAAGCAAGTATGTTGATCTGTTCAGCTGGGCACAGTGGAGATATGCTGGTCAGGTATCCGCCTGTTTCCAGATGAACAATCCCCTCGCCCACAAGATCTACGGTGCCTGCGATATGTTCCTGATGCCCTCCATGTTCGAGCCCTGCGGTCTGTCTCAGCTGATCTCCCTGCGTTACGGCACCCTGCCGATCACCCGCGAGACCGGCGGCCTGCGCGATACCGTGCTTGCTTACAATGAGTACACCGGCGACGGCAATGGCTTTACCTTCCTCAACTACAATGCACATGACATGCTGCACGTAATTGAGCAGGCTGTTGACATGTACAAGAACAACCGCATCACCTTTACCGGCTTGGCCACCCGCGCTATGAAGGGCCAGTATGGTTGGGATCGTTCCGCTCTCACCTACATGGAGCTCTACAAGAAGCTCTGCGCCGAATAAAACAATTTCTTGAGCCGGACAGAATTGAAGTGACCCCAAAAAGTTAGACAGAAGAATAGTCTAAGCAGCCGAGAGGGCTTGCTGTCTGTGAATAGCAGGCGGCAAGCCCTTAAGCTTTGCCTTGATGCGGCAATTGTTGTAGTAATCCAGGTAGGCGATGAGTTCTTGTTTGAAGTGTTCCATCGAGTCGAAGTTCTGAAGATAGAGCAATTCGCTCTTCAGCAGTCCGAAAAAGTTTTCCATCACGGCATTATCCAGACAATTGCCCTTTCGACTCATGCTTTGAATGATACCGTAATCGGCCAACTTCTTCTGATAATGCTTATGCTGATACTGCCAGCCCTGATCGGAGTGCAGAATGGGAGCTGCCCCCGGGGGCAGCCTGCGCGCGGCGTCATCAACCATATTCATGACCATCGAAAGCACCGGGCGTTCTGAAATTACATAGCTTACGAGATCGTTGGAATGCAGATCCAGAATTGGCGAAAGATATAGCTTCTCGCCAAATAGGGAAAACTCCGTGACATCGGTAACCCATTTCTGATTCGGTGTCGTAGTGCTAAAGTCGCGTTTCAGCAGATTCGGTGCGATTTTGCCGACTTCTCCCTTGTAAGAGCGGTATTTCTTCATTCTGACACGGCAAACAAGGCCCAGTTCTTTCATCAGACGCTGAACAGTCTTGTGATTCAATGGAATTCCGCG
>JAGBAU010000030.1 GCA_017938785.1 Clostridia bacterium | reverse complement strand
GCGATTTCAGTCCCCTGTCCCAGCTGACGGTGCAGGAAGTGAAGGAAGTGGGCCGCGCGCTGAACCTTCCCGAAATGTTTGTGGATAAGGTGCCGATCGACGGCCTGTGCGGCCGCACCGATGAGGACAACCTGGGCTTCACCTACGCAGTGCTCGACCGCTATATCCGCACCGGCGTCTGCGAGGATGCAGCCACCAGGGAGCGCATCGACCGCCTGCACAGGATCAATCAGTTCAAGCTCCAGCTGATGCCCATCTTCCAGCTGAAGGAAGAGTATTTCAGCAAATACTGATGCATATGGAAAACGGTTCCAACGAGTTTCGTTGGAACCGTTCTTTTTATTTCTCGATCTTTCTGGCTTCGAAATAATAGCGCTTCTCATGGGCATGGCCCATGGAGAAGGTTTTGCGGGGCAGCACGCCCCACTGGCGGATGTAGGGGAACAGATCCGCCTTGGCAAATCCGCAGGGCATCAGGCCCAGCGCGTCCTCCCGGTCAGCCAGGCGGCGCAGGGTATCGTCGCCGTGGATGTAATCGATCTCCGCCTCGGGATGCACCGCGAGCCAGGCGTCCAGGAAAATCTGCAAATCCCGCAGGGGATGCACATCAAAGCCATAGCCCTTCTCAATGCCCTTCGACACCAGGGTCAGTTCATTGCCCTCGCGGACGGAAATTCCCTCCTCGCGCAGGTGATTTTCGTAGTCCAGCATCAGGATTCTAGGGTTGATGTTCGTCACCACACGGTGGATGGGCTCAAACTGGATCGCCGGGCTGTGCAGGTTTTCAATCTCCGCAAGGGCATAGCGGGCAGGATGATTCTTGCGCTCCTCCTCAGGAATATCCTCACGGATTTCCATCCAGTATGCACGGGCCGCCGCCAGGGAATGGTTGCCGTCGCCCACCGCCAGGAACAGGCCGCCGCAGTTTTCATATACCTTGTCCAGCGCATCCTCCACTCTGCGGGCGGCTTCGCCGTCCAGCTTCCAGCCGCGCAGGTGGCCGCCGCCCTGCATCAGCTCCACATCGTAGAGCAGTTCAAGGTTTTCCCTTTCGGCATATGCGGGCTCGATCACCTGCATATCCTGGTCATCCAGCAGCATCAGCACATGGGGCAGCTCCAGCGCTGCGCCGCGGCGAATTTTCACCCGGGGCGGCACACGCTCAATCACCGTACCCTCGGTGGCGCGGATCATGCTCTGGCTGCCCACGGCGTAATCATATTCCTCCAGATCGAGGCAGGCCATCAGGCCCAGGCGGACGCCGGATTCAGTGGTGCGCTCCACCAGGATATAGCCGTTTTCCACCATGGTTTCCAGAACGCCGTCTTTCAGGTAAGCGCGCATGTTTTTCTGCATTTCAGGAGTGCGCGCTTCTCCCTCGGCAAGGTAAACCTCCGGCAGGGTGATGCGCAGCGTGGAAGGCGCATCGCCTACGATTCCTTCCACTTTCTGCCAGTATTCCGGTTCGGAGGTATATTGATCCACAGCCACCACCGCCCATTTTTCGGCGGCGACGGTCTTCGCCGGCAGCAGGATATCCGCGCCGCGAACAACTGTATTCTTCATATGAAAATGCTCCTATAGGTTTTGCACCATTATACACACTTTTATCTCCAAGTGCAATCATGCAAAGAGGGGAAGCCTTCGCTTCCCCTCTGTTTTCCAATTACTTTGCAAACTTGCGGATGACTTCGATCATGCCCCAAACCAGCAGCATCAGGCACAGGATAGTTGCCATGCCCTTGCCCATGATGGGCAAAGATTCCAGAAATGCAGTAAAATTCATTGTGGTTCCTCCTTATGCGACCAGGGAGATGATCAGGCCGCCGACGATTGCAGAAGCGATCTGACCGGCAACGTTTGCGCCGGCAGCATGCATCAGCAGGAAGTTCTGGGGATCTTCCTTCAGACCCATCTTATGCACCACGCGGGACGCCATGGGGAAGGCGGAGATACCGGCTGCGCCGATCATGGGGTTCATCTTATTCTTGCTGAACAGGTTCAGGAACTTGACAAAGAATACGCCGAATACGGTGTCGGCAATGAATGCCACCAGGCCCAGGCCCAGGATCATGATGGTTTCCAGCTGCAGGAAGGATTCGCCCTTCATGCTGAAGGCAACGGTGATGCCCAGGAAGATGGTGATCAGGTTTGCCAGAACGTTCTGAGCGGTGTTGGAAAGGGAATCCAGAACGCCGCACTCGCGGATCAGGTTACCGAACATCAAAAAGCCTACCAGAGCTGCGGAAGCGGGGGCTGCCAGGGCGGCAACGATGGTCACGCAGATGGGGAACAGGATACGCAGGCCCTTGGATACGGAACCGGGATTGTAGGGCATGCGGATGAGGCGTTCCTTCTTGGTGGTCGCCAGCTTGATGAAGGGGGGCTGTACGATCGGAACCAGGGCCATGTAGCTGTAAGCGGCAACCATGATGGCGCCCACATACTTGGTGCCCAGCTGGTTGGCAACGACGATGGAGGTGGGGCCGTCCGCAGCGCCGATGATACCGATGGAAGCGGCGTCGATCATCTCGAAGCCCAGCAGGCGGGCCATGGACAGGGTGAAGAAGATACCGAACTGGGCGGCTGCGCCGATCAGAAGCATCTTGGGATTGGACAGCAGCGGGCCGAAGTCGATCATAGCGCCGATACCGATGAACAGGATCAGCGGAAAGAGTTCGTTTGCAATACCGGCATTGTACAGGGTTTCAATAACCTCGGTTGCGCCGGAGTTGGGCAGGTTTACGAGGATTGCGCCGAAGCCCATGGGCAGCAGCAGGGTGGGTTCCATATCCTTTGCGATGGCCAGGTAAATCAGGATGCCGCCGATGATCCACATGACCGGCATCTGCCAATTCTCAACGAGAATCGAAAGGTTGTTCAGGATTTCCATTTGTTCCTCCTTGCGTTAATGTCTGAAGTAATCCGACAATATCCACATTATATCTTAGCTTATAGGTCATACAAAATCAATTAACGCTGTGTTTGGAAACCGCTAAAATCTGGGCAAAACCAGTCGTTCAGGGGCATTTTTTGATCGATGGCGAAAAAATACAATTCCAGCTGGCGTGCAGCGGGCTCCACGCTTTTCTCCAGCAGCTCATCCAGCCGGGCAAAGCATTCCTTCAATTCAGGGGTGGGCGTCTTATGAGGAATCAGCCCGTCCCAGTCCCGGTTGAGCTTTCCCGGAACAGCCGACAGCAGCGTACCTCCTCCGAAGAGCACAAAGCGCCGGATCTGCCAGAAGGCTTCGATATCCGCACGCAGGCGGCCGGGGCCCACCCGTGTATACATATGGGCTGCCGCCTTCAGCGCGCTCGCACTCAGAGGCAGGCGGACGGGCAGGCGCATTCCCTCCCGCAGCATGAGCTGCCGGTCGTAAGCGCCCTCAATGGCCACATGCTTCGCCACGCCGCGCTTCGCCATATCCAGGATATCCGGATGGCACAGCCTGTCCAGGGCATAGTGGCAGAAGAATCCCGCCGCATACTCCGCCGCCCAAGGCATCCTCTCCTCGATGGGCTTGCGCATACGCTCCAAGGCTTCCCGGCCGGACCGCTTGTGCATCTCAAAGCCCTCCGCCCGGCGGTATGGACTGGGATCATTGAACAGCGGATCCGGACCGAAGGTTCCCACCCGGAAGATGGGCGCATCCACACTGATGCGCCTGCGCACGGAAGCATCCGCCGCCGCGATTACCTTTCGGGCAAAGATATAATGTGCGAGCTGGTCTGGCATGGTCTTCTCTCCTTACAGATGGAATGAGCCTTCCCTTTCCGGGAAGGCTCTGTTTCGGCAGCGTTCAGTTTACAGCAGCGGCGCAAATAGCCTGAGCAGGCTCTGTCCCACGCGTATGCACACCGCGCGCTTGCCCTTGTATTTTTCGGTCATCTCCCGGCACAGTGGGAAGGTATCCTCGAAATCCCGGCGTATATCCCGGATGGCAGAGCAGCCGTGCAGCAGCACCGCATTTTCAAAGTGCAGGTACAGGCTTCTGAAATCCAGATTGATGGTACCCACCACAGCGCTGCGGTCGTCCACCAGCATCTGCTTGGCATGCAGGAACCCGGGCGTATATTCAAAGATACGCACCCCACCCCGCACCAGCGGCGCATAGTAGGACCGGGTGAGCTGGAACACAACCTTCTTGTCCGGAATGCCCGGGGTGATGATGCGCACATCCACGCCGCGCTTGGCGGCCAGGATGAGTTCCTGGATCATCTCATCGTCCAGGATGAGATAGGGCGTGGTGATCCATGCGTAATGCCGGGCGCTTTTGAGCATATTCAGGTATACATTTTCGCCCAGGCGCTCATCGTCCAGCGGGGAATCCGCATAGGGCTGAACATAGCCGTCCGACTGGATTTCGCCATAGGATACCCCGGTATAGGAACTATAATCCTCGTCCCGCTTACGGGCCGCATTCCACATCTCCAGGAACATGACCGTCAGGCTGCGCACCGCTTCGCCGCGAAGCAGTATGCCCGTATCCTTCCAGTGTCCATAGGGATGCTTCACATTGAAGTATTCGTCCGCCAGGTTATAGCCGCCGGTGAAGCCCACCTTGCCATCGATCACGGTAATCTTGCGGTGGTCGCGGTTGTTCATGAAGGCGCTGATAACGGGCATAATGGGATTGAACACCTGACAATGGATGCCCAGGGCCTCCATGCGCTGCACGAAATTGGGCCCGATGAAGGTAAGCGAACCCACGTCATCGTAAAACAGGCGCACTTCCACACCGGCCTTTGCCCTCTCCGCCAGTATTTCCTCCAGCTCCAGGAAGCATTCGGAGAGCTCGATGGCATGATATTCCATGAAGATGAACTTCTCCGCCTTGCGCAGCTCCGTCTTCAGGGCTTCGAAGGCGGCTTCGGTCTGCGCATGAAATTCCACGGTGGTATTTTCATAGACGGGATACTTGCCCCACTGCAGGATATAGCGCATCTGGCCGATGACGTCAGGGTCTTCCTTCTCAATCCTGCGCATCAGCATCTGATCCTGGGGCAGACGTCCCGCCAGGCTCTGATCTATGTTTTCAAAGCGCCTGCGCATGGAATGGGTGGCCCAGGGCTGGCCCAGCAGCAGATACAGGCACAGGCCCAGTACCGGAAAGATCAGTATGAGCACAATCCAGCTGGTCCCGCCCGCAGAATTGCGGTTCTGGCTGTAGATGCCCACCACAGCGGCCAGCACCAGAATTTCCGTAGCCAGGGCAATGTAGGGATAATACTGCCCGGCTCGGTTGACCAAACTTACCAGCCAACCGATCTGAAGCAGCAGGGAAAGCGCCACGAATGCCGCCCGGCCGATGCTGTTTTTGATGGATTTGTTCTTTTCCCGGTTCGCTTTCACCGCAATCCTCCCCTTCTGCATAGCTCTATAGTTTATCTTAGCGATGATGGATTAATTCAGCATGAACTATAGCCACTTTATAGCAAAAGAAAACCGGCAGAGCCGGTTTCTTTTCAATAATCATTCCTCGAAGAACGCTGCTTCCACGCGGGCGCAGAATTCATGGTAGAAGCGGATGTGCTCCTCCTGAACCAGATAGGTTTCGGTTTCGGAGGATTCGATCAGCACATCGCTGTACTGCTTGAGCTTGCCGCCGCCCTTGCCGGTGAGGCCGATGCAGGTGGCGCCCTTCATCTTCGCGGCGCGCATGGCCAGGATGACGTTCTGGGCGTTGCCGGAGGTGGTGATGCCAATGATCACGTCGCCGGGATTTGCATAGGCCATGACCTGCTGGGCATACATCAGTTCGCCGCCCAGGTCGTTAACCACCGCCGCGATCACCGCGCCCTGGGCGGTGAGATCGATGGCCGGCAGGCCCATCTGCAGGGGCAGGTGATCCATGGTTTCATCCCACTTTTCGGGCAGGGGGCGCTTTTTCAAAAAGCCCTTCACCAGTTCGCCCACGATATGGGCGCTGTCCGATGCGCTGCCGCCGTTGCCGCACACCAGAAGCTTGCCGCCGTTTTTGTAGGATTCGATCATGATTTCAATCGCGCGGTCCAGCGCAGGATTGTTTGCATTCATATGAATTTCCTCACTTTCCGTTCAGCTTGGCCCAGAGGTTGGGAATGGTTTCCTGATGATCGCCGCAGAAATGATAGCCCCAGCCGCCGCAGGATACGGGGCGGTTGACGATATTCTTGCGCGGGCGATAGTAATACTGGGGATGCTCATAGCCCAGGGGACGTCTGAAATCGCCCAGGTCGATGAGATCGAAATTGGCCGTGGTGATATCAAAGGTGGGATATTTCAGGTTGCGGGCGATGGACAGTGCCTTCAGGAACACCTCGGGGCCGATCACGCCGGAACCGAAATTCATGTATACGCCCTTATCCAGATGGGCAACGGAATAGCAGATCTTATGGAAATCCACGCCGCTGGCTTTGCCGATGGCTTCAAAGCTGCAGGTAGGATGCTGGTGGATGATATCCGTACCCAGAGCGATATGATAGGTTGCGGGTATATCCAGCTTATAGGCGTTCCACAGCACGCAGTCCTCGCGATAGGGGAACTTATCGGGATTTTCGTCGATGTATTTGCCCAGACTCTCGCCGTAGCCGAGCCCCTGCGCCGCGCCCTGCTGAATGGCTTCGTTCATCCAGCCGCCGGTCTCCTCCCACATGCCGAAGGAACCATCCTCGATGGCAGTGGGCACGTGTTCACTGGTACCTCCCAGATAGGCCAGTTCGAAATCATGGATAGAGCATGCGCCGTTGCCGGCGATATGGGTGATGTAGCCCTCCTTCATCAGGGCGATCAGGTAGCGGGACAGGCCGCACTTGATCACATGGGCGCCCATGGAAAAGATGATCTGGTGGCCGCCCTCCTTCGCCTTGCGCACGCGCTCCACCAGGGTGGCAAATTCCTCGCCGCCCCATTCGGGCACGGGCGTTTCACCAGGTGTTTTCAGGGTGTCGATGCGCACCAGGTTATGACGGTTTTGCGCAGTATAGGTGGTAATTTCCGAAAAGTCCAGCTGCATACTTCTGCGATTCATAAAACAAATTGCCCCTTTCGGATTCAAATCTGTATTTGCTTAGATTATAGTCTTATCGCGTCAAGCTTGTCAACCAGAGCCCTAATTTTTTCGTCTCAGGAAGGATTTATATAAATTATGTCGAAGTATTTGTAAAATTACCTTAAATCTTCTCCAAGGAAGTGTTCATGTGCGCGCCATCAATTCTGCCGTAATGAAAGAGATCAACCGCCATATGATCCTGGACTGCATCCGCCGCAGGCCTATTTCCCGCGCTGAGCTCTCGGATGAAACCCAGCTCACCCGCGCTTCCATTACGCAGATTGTGGACAGTCTGATGCAGGAAGGCCTGGTGATGGAAACCGCCACGGTGGACCGCCGCCGCCCCGGACGCCGGCAGACCCAGCTGGCCCTGGTGAACGATGCACTGTGCATCGCCGGAATATACTGCGGCCCGAGAGAATATGAACTGGGCATCATCAACCTGCACGGCAAGGTACTCTGGAGCTTCCGCAGGGCTTATGAAGACAAAGGCATGCCCGAGCTAATGGACGATGCAGCCCAAATCCTGACGGAAGCCTTGGAAAACCTGTCGCCGAAACCCATGAACGTATACGGCCTGGGCGTTTGTCTGCCCAGCCCCGTGGAGCAGCATCATGCCGACTCCCTGCGCCGTCCCGGTGCAGCCCGGAAACGCAATGAATATCTCGCCGAGGAAATGCGCAGTCGTCTGGGCTGGGATGTATACATCGGCAATATCAACAATGCCTACGCCCTGGATGAGCTCTATTTCGGCATCGGCCAGAAGGGCATTGACAACTTCATGATCCTGCGCGTGGATGAAAGCGTGGGCGCGGGCTTCATAATCAATCGGAGCCTGTTCATGGGCGCCCGGGGGTATTCTCCGGAAATCGGCCATATCACCCTGGAGAGAGAAGGTCCGCTGTGCAAATGCGGCAATCGCGGGTGCCTGGAACTCTATGTCTCCCCTGCCAGCCTGCTGAAGGAAACCCCCTTTCGCAGCTGGCGCGAGGTTGTTGACGCCATGGATAAAAATCTCCCGGCCAAGCAGCTCTTCGAAGCCGAGGTGGAAACCCTGGCGTTTGAAATCATGAACCTGGCCAATGTAATGGATCTGGATAAGGTTGTGATCACAGGCGATCTGATCTACGGCGGCGACAGGCTGGTTGAAAGCATCAGCCGCTTCATGGATGAGCATTTTGTGCATCGTATGGGCGCATCCTCGGTCATCTGCAGCCGGGGTATCAATCTCTCCCGCATCGCCTGCATGCCCGCATACCATTCTATATTTGCATAATGAAAACCCCCTGTTCCTTCGAACAGGGGGAATATTTTACCTTACTTCAGGTAGGCGTTTTTGATCCAGCCCACGGTGCCTTTGTAATTTACGCGGGTCCAGTAGTTGCCCTTGTAAATGACAGTTACGCGGGTGCCGTAGGGCAGAACCTTCAGCACATCGTAGGACATGCCGCCGCCCTCGCGCAGGTTTACATAGCTGGCGGTCACCATCTTCGTATTTGCAGAGGAGGAAGAGGAGGAACTGCCGCTTACCTTATTGCGGGAGAGGTAGCTGCCGCTCACATAGCCCTGGGTGCCGCCGGAGGTCTGCACCAGGTAGAAGCTGCCGTTGGTGCCCATAGCGGTGAGCTTCGTGCCCTTGGACAGGGTGGTGATCACAGCGGTATTGGTGGAAGCGCCGGAGCGCAGGTTCACAGCCGCAGTGGTGTACACGCTGTAGCGGGAGCCGAAATAATTGGTGCCGGAGGCATAGGTTCTGTCGCCGTCATCGATGTAGAGATTCTTGATGTAACCGGTGCGGCCGGAGGAGGTCTTCACCTTGGACCAGATATCGCCGTAGCTCAGCACGGTGATATAGTCGCCATCCTTCACGGTACCATTGGTGCCGTATTCACGGCCAGGGCCTGTGCGCAGGTAAATGGAGCCGCCGCCATAGGCCATTTCCACATTGGCCGCGGACGCAACCGCGGGCGCCAGAAGGCAGAGCATGAGCATGATCGCCAGAACGATGGAGAGCTTGGTTTTCTTCATTTGGAATACCCCCGTTTCATGAATTTGGTTTTCGTTACCAGGTACCTGTTAGACATAATTATAAGGGATTTGGTTCCATTTTCCAAGAGGAAGTTTTTTCCATTTTCAATCCTGTTTTGAAAAACGAGATCGAAAAAACTCGTTGCTTCAAATCCGCTTGGCTGGTATAATGAAGGGTAGGAATGTAATTTACATGGGAGGAATAACCATATGAGCAATTTCTTTGAGGCCAACAAGGCCCGTCTGGAAAACTTCAGCCGCGTATCCAAAACCGTCGGCGGCCGCAACGACTATGTTCAGGGCGGCGGCGGCAACACCTCCGTCAAGCTGGACGGCGGCATGATGGGCATCAAGGCCTCCGGCTTCTGCCTGAAGGATATCGAAGTGGACAAGGCCTATGCGGTTCTCGATTATGAAGCCCTGCGCGTATTCTACGGCGGTTCCAATCCTGAGGATTTCGAGGATGTGGAAAAGGCCGGTTCCACCAAGGCCAAGGAAGTAACCCAGGTAATCGAAGGTCTGGCCCAGCTGCGTCCCAGCGTTGAAGCCGGCTTCCATTCCATCCTGGATACCTATGTTGCCCACAGCCACAGCGTATACGCCAATCTGGCCGCCTGCTGCAACGAGTGCAGGGACATCGTTGCCAAGGCCCTGGAAGGCGCAGATTACACCTGGGGTATGGTTCCCTACACCGATCCCGGCGCTCGCCTCACCTTCTCCATCCGCGATGAGCTCAAGCGCGTAGAAGCCGAAACCGGCAAAAAGCCCGCCGCCATCTTCATGGTCAACCACGGCCTGATCGCCCACCACGACGATCCCGATGAGTGCCTGCGCATCCACGAGGATGTGAACAACCGCATCGCCGCAGCCTTCGGCCTCACCGGCACCTCCTTCCCGGAAGTCACCGTGAAGGCAACTGAAAACGGTCTGTACGAAGCCGTTTGCCCCTTCCTCACCGAGCAGCTCAAGTCCGGCGCATTCGATGAGAAGTTCTTCCTGGAGACCCCCCTGTATCCCGACCAGATGGTATTCCTGATCGGCTCCTTCGCCTTCGGCAAGGGCACCCCTGCCGAGGATAACTGCCTGTGCGACGTTGAAGAGGGTAAGATCGTGTTCAACATGGCCGAGAGTAAGGCCCAGGTCATCGCCGAGACCATCACCGCAGTCGTCTTCATTGCCGACGCCATCAAGAAGAACGGCAAGACCCTGTCCACCATGGGCGAGGCCGCCAAGAAGTTCATTGCCAACTGGGAGAGCGAAAAGTACCGCAAGTCCCTGGCCGGTAAGAAGTAAGGTCGGCTGCCCAAACCAAACAATAATCCCCGCAAAATCTGCGGGGATTTTTTATGCGAATTACTCGATGCCCAGAACGGTGTAGTCCTGATCTTCGATGGCCTTCTTCAGCACATCATCCGCAACGGGAGCGGACAGGGTGAGCACTGCGGTGCCGGC